>CAKQBC010000057.1 GCA_934215995.1 uncultured Bacillus sp.
CTAACAGTTCCTACTGCCAAGCCTGTAGTGGACTTTCACCACCAAGTTTTCGCCCATGCAGGGCGCACACAAAAAAAGGGCCAATCCCCCAAAATGATGGGAGATTGGCCCTTTTTGTGAAACCACAGATTTTATACGAATAAGCCAACTAGTGTCGCTGACAACAGAGAAGCCATTGTTGCAACAAGCAATAGTTTCAAACCGAAACCACTTACTTCGCGGGCTTTTGCACCATTGATGGCTTGTACACCACCAACGATGATACCGATGGAACTGAAGTTAGCGAATGAAATTAGGAATGTAGAGATCACGGCAACCGTCTTAGCAGAAAGATCCGCAATCATCGGCTGGAATTCCAGAATAGCAACAAACTCGTTGGAGAACATTTTCATCCCCATGATTGAGCCTGAAGCCAGGATTTCATTTGCCGGGATACCCATAAGCCAAGCAATCGGAGCAAAGATATAACCAACGATTGTTGTCAGGTCCATACCGACAGCCGCATCGAAAACTCCATTCAATAATGCGAGGATTCCAAGGTAACCCATCAGCATAGCCGAAACGATCAATGCAACTTTACCGCCGTCAAGAGCGCCGTTTCCGATCGCATCAAAAATGTTTTTCGATCTGATCATATCGTGGATATCGATATCACTTTCTTCTTTCGATACTTTAACAGGTGTAATGATTGATGCCACAATCAATGCACTGAACATGTTCAGAACAACTGCAACCAATACATATTTGGATGGAAGCATTGTCATATAAGACGCGATCAAAGCTGCCGATACACTTGCCATCGCAGAAGTCGATACAATGAACAGACGGTTTTTCTCGAACTTCTCTACATGCGTACGGATTGCAAGCAACGCTTCTGTCTGTCCGAAGAAGATCGAGTTGATCGCGTTGAAGCTTTCTACTTTTGGAAGGCCTGTCACTTTAGACAGAATTCCCCCGACAAACTTGATGATGTAAGGAAGAACACGAATATGGGTAAGAACAGCGAATAATACAGATGTGAAAACAATCGGCAATAATACGTTTACGAAGAATGGACCGCCGCCTTCAGGAATCCATCCGCCGACAACGAAGTCAATCCCTTCTTGTGCATAAGCCAGTATTTTATTGAAGACATTAGCAACGGCTTCAATTACAGTCAAACCGACTTTTGTCGCCAGCAAGAACCATGTTAACAACAGCTGAACAGCAATCATGATAGCAACTGCTTTAAAGTTTACGTTTTTCTTGTCATTCGACATAAGAAAAGCAACGCCAAGCAATAAAGCTATGCCTATAATAGCAATGATGATACTTAACAACAAAAACGCCACACTTTCCTAAAATAATTTTAAAAAACTCATCACATTTAAATAACCCTTTGTATAATAAATAATTTATTAGTTCCATTTCAAGGACATATGTCCTATAATCAACATTAAAATATATTTAAATATAATGTTGATGTTTCTTCCTTTATCCTTTGGAAAGCGGAGCCGCTGCATCCGGCCGCGTCCCTTTTCCTAAGCTGGAATCTTCAATCTCTGCAGATGTTGATCAGCAGAGACTAATATAGAGCACTTATACAACCAACATCCAGGAGAGCCACACAATGCGAAAAATATACAATACACCTATGTTGCATTCCTATATGAAAAAACATAATTTGACATCCCTTTTATCCGGCATCCCTGAAAATGAAATCCAATTCTATGAATTTGCAAAGCGGGAAGTCATTATCAACACAGGGGAACCCATCAGCCAGATCTTTTTTTTCGTGGATGGCAAAGTGAAAATCTATAAACTGACAAATGAAGGCAAACGCCTGACCCTCCGCTTCCAGAAAGCGCCGGTAATAGTGGGGGAACTGGAATATCTGCACGGCGAGCATGCCCAGTATTCAGTAGCGGCAAGTTCTGTATGCCTTGCAATCGGGCTCAGGTTCGAGACCATCCGCAAGTACCTGAATGACAATCCCGATTTTTTGCGTTACCTGCTTGAGATGGTATCCCACAAATTCAGCACAAAAGTCCACTTATCCTCTATGAATCTTCTATATCCCGTGGATGTACGGTTCGCCAGCTATATACTGTCCATCACAGGGGATGAAGAAGAAACATTGTTTGATGAAGACAGGGAGGATGTCACTTTATCAGACATATGCGAAATGATCGGCACAAGCTACAGGCACCTTAACAGAGTCGTCCAACGTTTCTGTGAGCAGGGAATCATTCGGAAAGAACAGAGAACCATCCATATTAACAATCGGCAGAAGCTGCTGGAAATCGCAAAAGGGAATATATACGAACCATAAATCAAAACTTCAACGAAGCGGGGATCCCACAACCCCGCTTCTTTTTTGTGCAGGACGATATCCCCGATCTCATCTGTCCCTGTTTGATAAAACAGGCGTATTATTGAAATATTTCATATACCAAACCAATTGAAATGTTGTATAATAGCCATATTTTTAGTGGCTTTTGCATTAGGGAATTCAATTCAGATGAGAGATGATAAAGGAGTTTGAAACGGAATGCTTCGTATGAAAGGCATATGTATGATCATTGCCGGATCCATATTGTGGGGTGCGACAGGCCCTTTGCTCGAATGGATTCTGGACAGCACAGACATATCCGTACCATTCTTGCTGACTGTAAGGTTGTTCATAGCAGGCACATGCCTGTTGGCTGTGTTAGCCTTCAAAGGCGTGGATATTTTCGGCGTATGGAAAACGGCAGCCTGGCGCAATCAGCTGATTATATTCGGGATACTCGGCATGCTTGGGCTCCAATATACATTTGTAGCTGCAATAGAGGCAAGCAATGCCGTAGTGGCAACCTTGCTTCAATTTTCAGCCCCCATTTTTGTGGCACTTTATGTATCACTATCCCAAAAAAAGCTGCCTCCGCGTTATCAGGTTATCGGTATCGCCGGCACATTGGCAGGCCTTTTTTTGCTTTTGACCAATGGTTCCCCGAGCGAATTGCTGGTCAGCAAGGAAGCTCTTCTTTGGGGACTTGCAGTCGGGATCACTTACTCTTTTTACACACTTTACCCGGCCAGGCTTATGCAGGAATGGAGCGTTTTGCTCATAGTCGGCTGGAGCATGCTTATTGGCGGGATATTCCTCGGCCTGGTCAGCAGGACATGGCAATCGGACGAATGGGCAATCATCGCTGATCCAAGCTTGCTTTTTATTCTGCTGGTTCTCATATTCTTCAGCACAACAGCCTTTGTCCTGTTCCTCAACAGCATGAAATTCATAAGCGCGGTTGAAACGTGCATCCTATCAAGCGTGGAGCCTTTAACGGCCATGATTGTTTCTGCGATATGGTTCCATACTATGCTGCAGGGCATTCAGTTGCTGGGCGTACTGATTATGATTATTTTCGTTGTTTGGCTATCAGTGGGCGGGCAGAAAACAGTCGCCCGAAAGGAAGCTGCCATGCAAAATGGCTAGGAAGGGCTGGACCCTGAGGAGATGCGCAAGAAGAAACAAAGAACCTGTTCTGTTCAGAACAGGTTCTTTGTTTTTGGGACTCTTTAACCATTCACAGTTCTTAAATAAAGCTTGGCGAGAACAAAAATGCGGTGCGCTTCCTTTTCTGCACCAGTCCCCTTAAAGGCACGGTTGAAAGCTGGCAAAGTCAAAGAGAGCATGGACTGATTAAGTTTCATTTCCGACAGCAACGTGTGAAGCCCTTCGGCATATTGCATAGCATCATCCTGCATACCCGTACCTTTCCAGTCTTCCAAAAAACGGTCCATCATTCTGCGGAGTTCCACTATGTCCACCATAATTTCCCCGGAAGGGAATTGCCCATCGCCTTTGAAAGGTATGATTCCTTCTCCTGCTTCTTCCATCGTTTCCAGGATCGCTTCAATATAACGGAGGATTTTGGGTACAGCCGTTTTCCACTCAGCCTTGGTTCCATATAGTTTTGTCCATAGTTTGCCGACCTGCTGTACCATGCCGACGTACAGAAGTGCAGCCTCGGTCGCATAAGGCCGCTTTTTCTCCCCGAATACATCTACGAAACGGCCGGCAATCCATTTGATCTGGGCAGAAATAAAGTCCATCAGCTCAATGTCCGGGGTATAAAGACTGGACCAGAACATTGCCGATAGCTTAGTTCTTGACGGGAGCGTCATCGGAATCACCAATTGATCGACGAGACGGTCGAAATCAGATTCATATCGCCCTTCCGCTATTTCCTGCCTGAGAACGTATTCATCCTGCTGATGCTCTTCTAGCAAACTTTTTAAAATATCATCTTTCGAATCAAAATATTTATAAAAAGTCCCTTTAGAAATACCTGATCCTTCAATGACCATCTGGACAGTCGTTTGATGTAATCCGTGCTCGGCAAACAATTCCAGGGCTGTTTCCAAAATGATTTGCTTTTTCCCTTTCATACTTACCAGGCTCCTCTTAATCGATTTTTAATCTCCATACAAATTCATTTCTATACTAAGAGTATACCTTTAAACTCTATTAAATCAATATCGTAATAATTTATGTTTGTAAAAATTATACTGACAGTATATAATTGTATTAAGGGTATTTTCTCCATTTTCTGTATTTTTATTTCATTGGGAACATTCTTGCGAGACTCCATCACTGTCTCTTTAAAAAGATGTATTTCCGCACATACTCGTTTTTCCCGTCTTCGATTAGCTATATAAAATCATTCATCCACCGAATGCAATCTTGCCCGATCAGTTTCGTTTATTTTGCCATTGTTGTTATAAATGCGTAAAACGCCGGCGGACCATTTAAGCTTACATCTCGTTTTTGTCTGGGTGCCGGCAAGGAAACATTCTGAATCTATGGAGGAATGAAAATGTTATTCTATGAAAATATCTATGTGGCAGTGGATGGTTCAAAGGAAGCTGAATATGCGTTTAAAAAAGCAATCGCCATTTCCAAACGCAATGAGGGTGCTAAAATACATCTTTACCATATCATCGATGACCGTTCCACAACTACGATTGTCGATGCCTTTGACCGGACTTATATTACGGAAGCCACAAAGTACGCAGAAGAGCTATTGCAAGAGTATAAAGCAAAAGCCACCGCAGCCGGGGTGCCGGATGTTGAAACATATATCGGCAAAGGTTCCCCAAAAAACCTGCTGCTGAAAGTCTTCTCCAAACTGAAGGATACAGACCTTGTCATCTGTGGCGCTACCGGGTTGAACCGTGTCGAGCGGATGTTCATCGGTTCCGTCTCAGATAATATCGTCCGTTCTTCGGGATGCGACGTACTGGTTGTCCGGACGCCAGACCCCAAAGAAATATGAGATTAGGCTCATCAAGCTATCCAAAATACATAGAAGGAGATATAAATGAAAACAAAGAAAACAAAGACACTCCATTTAATTCGAAAAATCATTATGATCATCATCGGGGCATTCCTTGCCGGCTATGGGCTGGAAGCCGTATTGATTCCGAATGCTGTAATCGACGGCGGTATCACAGGCATAAGCATCATGGGCTCCGACCTGTTCGATTGGCCTCTGGGCGTGCTTCTGTTTATCCTGAATATCCCTTTTGTATATTTAGGCTATAAGCAGATCGGAAAAACATTCTCCATCTTAAGCACAATCGGAATCGTTGCCCTATCGGCTTCTACGATTATGCTGCATCACCTGGACGCAATCCTCTCAAATGATGACCCGCTTTTGGTTGTTCTTTCAGGCGGTATACTGCTCGGTGTCGGAATCGGAATCGTTCTTCGGAACGGGGGAGCCCTAGACGGATCGGAAGTCTTGGCAGTTCTGATTTCCAGGAATGTCCCATTCTCTGTCGGAGATATTATCCTGGTAATCAATATCTTTATTTTCGGTGGAGCGGCATTCATTTATGGGCTGGAAAGTGCGCTCTATTCGGCTTTAACATACTATATCGCCAAAACAGTGATCGATATTATTCAAACCGGTCTTGAAAAGTCTAAACAGGTAAAAGTGATCACTCAGCATTCCGAAGTGATAGGCGAAGCCATTCAAGCACGGTTGGGCAGGGGGATTACCTATACACCTGGCCGCGGAGGCTTTTCCAATGAAACATCGGATATTGTGAACTGCGTGATCAACCGTATGGAAGAAAACAAGCTGCTCGATATCATCATGGAATTCGACCCGCAAGCTTTTGTCGTCATTTCCGACGTGTCCGAAGTACGGGGCGGTAATTTCAAGAAACGGAATATCCACTGACGGCATCGGTCAAAATACAATTTCAGTGTCCAATTCAACACCCGCATCCTATCGTCATACCAACCACAGGATGCGGGTTTTTCCTTTTACAATGCATTTCCCTTTTTGCCCTCTGTTTTTTTATCGGCGACTACCAACACATCCAGATGCCGAATGGAACGCAATAGCCTTTGCGTAACCGACCCTTTCAGGATTTCTTCAATCCTTGTTCGCACGGATTTCCCGATGATGACTTGCGTGGCGTTTTTGCGGTGCAATTGCCTGGCCAGTTCGGCAACCACTTCTCTCTGCCGGGAAGCTTCATATGTTTCAAAAATTCCCCCTAGCCTTTCGGTCAGGCATTTTATCCTTTCCAAAGCCAAGTGCTCATGTTCCGCTAAAACGGGATGATCCTTCACATAACCAACATACCAGATTGCCTTCAGCCGGTAAGCGATGCGAAAGCCGCGTCGGATGAGGCGTTCGCCGTCCTGCTGTAAATCAACGCACACAAAGATGACTTCCTGATTTCGCCATGGTCCCCGCAGGGCACGCTTCCGCTCAATCGATTCAAGCCTTTCATCAACATCATCCGCCACCTCTCTGAGCGCCAATTCCCTTAGCGCAATCAGGTTCTCCTTTTTGAAAAAGTGATCCAGTGATTGTGTAATTTTTTCCCTTGCGTATATGTTTCCATCCAGCATCCTTTGCCTCAACCCCTCTGGAGAGAGATCGACCAGGACAATATCATCGGTATCCCGTAAAATATGGTCCGGTACCGTCTCCCTGACGCGAACCCCTGTGATTTGTTCAATGCTGTCATTTAAGCTTTCGACATGCTGAATGTTCATTGTCGAAATGACGGATATCCCGGATTCCAATATTTTCTCAACATCCTGATACCGTTTTCTGCAATTGCTCCCCGGAACATTCGAATGGGCCAGTTCATCCACCAGCACAACTTCGGGATTCCTGATTATTATGGCATCTGTATCCATTTCTTCGAAGAAGGCCTGCTTATACCCGATTACTTTTCTTGGAATGCAATCAAGGCTTCCGACTTGCTCGTACGTTTCTTTTCGTCCATGGGTTTCAAGAAGGCCGATGACGATATCAATCCCTTTCTTTTTCAGCTCGTTTGCTTCCCGCAGCATCGTGTACGTTTTGCCGACTCCCGGGGCAGCTCCGACATAAACCTTTAAGCGGCCCCTCTTCATCTTTGCAATTTGCTCGGTCATTTCAGATCTGGATAAGCGTTCGTACGGATTCACCTTCGCTCTCTCCCGCTTTGCCGGTATGACTCTTTCTCCATTGGATTCCGAACGGTCAGCCATTATAAAAATATCAATATTTCTTGTCTTTCTCAGTATTTCGTTAATAACCGATCCCCGGATCAATTCTTCGTAACGGTTCCATTTCGATTGGCCCATCACAATCCTTGTAATCTTTTTATCTATGGCGTGGGAAGCAATTCTGGCGGCGGCATGTTCATTGGAAAGAAACACTTCCCCAAAAGTGCCCTCTACTTTATCCACCAGCTTTTTAATAGACCTCCTGAATGTTTCTTCTCCTTTGCTAAGCTTCTTTCCCACCGGAAGAAAACAAACTGAAAACAATTCTGCCCCCAGCCGCTTAGCGATTTGCTGCCCGCGGCGCACGAGGAGGGAGCCATTCAAGTTGTATTGAACAGGGACAAGGACACGCTCGTTGGCACCCGATGGGCCTACCAGCCCCAGCTTCTGCCGGTAGCCATCCAATTCACCGTCCACTTCCCCCGCCAAAAACCGCAAAGCCAGTTTCCTGAGCACCGCCAAATTATTCCGTTCAAATAGCAGCGATTCTGTTCTTTCTTTGGCCGCCGCCATATCAATTGACCCATCCTTCAATCGGCTCAGGATGTCATTCGGGGATACATCCAAAAGCTTTACCTCATCCGCCAAAGCCAGCGTGTTTTCCGGCAGGCAAACGTCGACCTTGACCTTAGTGCCCAGCAGCTTCTCGGCGACTGCTTTCACTTCCTTCAGCTCGTAAATATTGATTGTTGTAATGACACTTATATTATGGTCAAGCAGCATCAGCACATCATCAAGCCTTGTCAAATTAGGAGATCCAGGCCGATTGTGATGGGCAAGGCCATCCACAAGGATGACCTCAGGATTCCTGCTTATAATCGCTTCAACATCCAGGTCTTCCCTGCGGACTCCATCCTTCATCCATATAATCGGCTCTATCGTTTCGAACTCCGCCATTTGTTCCTCTGTCCGCGGGTGGCCGGATACAGCGGCAGTACCCATCACAACATCAATCGACCTTTTCTTCAAGGCAAACCCTTCCTGGAGCATATGATAGGTCTTACCCGAGCCGGACACCGCCCCGAGTATGATTTTCAGCCTTCCCCTATTGATTTTCCGGATGGAGTGCAAGATTTCATCCGGGGTTTTCCTGCGAAATGGTTCTGCCATTCTATCAACCTCCCTAGAAAAGGAGGCCTGTTTGCAGACTCCCTCTTCTGCATCTTACTTCAAGCGGTCCAGTTCTCGATTCAGTGCCAATACATTTACATGGGGTTCCCCAAAGATGCCGAATTGGCGTCCCTCTGTCTGCTCAGATACAAGCTTCTCCACTTTCTCTTCGCTGACTCCCCTTGTTTCTGCAATCCGCGGCACCTGTATCATGGCCGCCGTAGGCGAGATATGAGGATCCAGGCCAGACCCGGAGTTCGTCAGCAAATCAGCTGGTATTTCTTCACGGGATACCTCCGGGTTTCTTTCCAAAAACTCCTCTATATCTGCTTTTGTGCGTTCAATCATCTCCTCATTGGAAGGGCCATAGTTTGCAGAGCCTGATCCAGAGGCATCATATTCAATGGATGAAACCCTGCCGCTGAAATAGGCAGGATCTGTGAAAAGCTGCCCGATCAATTCAGATCCGATCACCTTTCCCTCTTCGTCTTTAACCAGGCTTCCATCTGCCTGTTCAGGGAAAAACAGCTGCGATACCGCCGTCATCAACAAAGGATATATGATTCCGCACAGCAAGAGCAGCAACAGGCTTACTCGTATATTCTTCAACATCTTGCCAACACCTTCCTCAATATATTCAGGCCAGATTCAAAACAACCAGCAGCATATCGATCAATTTGATGCCGATGAACGGAACAACTATCCCTCCGACACCGAAAATCAGGAGATTCCGGTTCAATAGCTTCGTCGAACTCATCGGCACATACTTAACCCCTTTCATTGCCAGCGGGATGAGAAGCGGGATGATGGCCGCATTAAAGATGAGGGCCGACAGAATCGCACTTTCCGGGGTTGCCAAGCCCATGACGTTTATAGTGGACATCTGCGGAATCGACATCATGAACATTGCAGGAATGATGGCAAAGTACTTAGCGACATCATTCGCGACACTGAACGTGGTCAACGCCCCTCTTGTCATCAATAATTGCTTGCCGATCCCGACCACTTCAATTATCTTTGTAGGGTCTGAATCAAGATCGACCATATTAGCCGCTTCTTTCGCAGCTACGGTGCCGCTGTTCATGGCAAGGCCGACATCGGCCTGTGCGAGCGCCGGGGCATCGTTCGTGCCATCCCCTGTCATTGCAACGAGCTTTCCTTCTTTTTGCTCTTTTTTTATGACGGCTATCTTATCTTCCGGCTTTGCTTCTGCTATAAAGCCGTCGACTCCGGCTTCACGTGCGATTGTAGCTGCAGTCAAAGGATTATCCCCCGTACACATGACTGTTTTGATCCCCATCTTCCGCAATTCCTCAAATCGTTCCTTCATACCTGGTTTGACTGTATCCTTCAGATAGATTAAGCCGGCTATTCTGTTCCCTTCCGCCACTGCAAGAGGCGTGCCTCCCTCTTTTGCGATTGCTTCCATTTTTTCATCGAGATCAGCCGGCACTGCTCCTCCGAGCCGCACCACGTATTCCTTGATGGCATCCACTGCGCCCTTTCTGATTTTCCTTCCATCAGCAAAATCCGTTCCGCTCATCCGTGTTTCCGCTTTGAATTCAATCCCCTCCGAAAGCCCCTGTTCCGGAGCCTCTTCGGATACCCCCAGCATCTTGGCCAATTCCACTACCGAGCGGCCTTCCGGGGTCATATCATGAATCGAACTATAGAATGCAGCTGACAGAAGCTGCTGTTCATCGGTGCCTTCTATCTGGATGAATGAAGCCGCCATCCT
>CAKQBC010000058.1 GCA_934215995.1 uncultured Bacillus sp.
AATGCAATTGCGTCTTGCGGCTGCGGATCTTCCTTCCGGACAGCCAAGGTTGCCGGCACTCCTGAAGAGTGCTGAGGCAGGTGAAATGAAAAAGGCATCTGATGAGCGAAAGAACGCCTATCGATGCCTTTTCTTTTTGGACTGGTGTATATCTTATTTATCAAACATGGAGGAACTGTGCATCGGTTGGATCCTTGCCTTTGGATCTATATACGATTTTGCATTGTTGACGGCTGTAGGGGCTTCGCCGAATCCCGAGGCGATCAGCTTCACCTTGCCTTCATATGTGCAAATATCCCCGGCTGCATAGATGCCCGGTATGTTTGTTTCCATTTTGGAGTTAACGACGATCGAATTTTTTTGGATTTCTAATCCCCAGTTTTTGATCGGCCCGAGGGATGAGATAAATCCGAAGTTCACGATCAGCGCGTCGATATCGATTGCTTCTTTTGTATCCGTTTCCGGGTTTTTCAATACGATCTGCGTTACTTTTTCCCCGTCTCCAATCAGTTCGGCCGGTACATAAGGTGTCTTGATTTTGACTTTTGAGTTTTTGAGATTTTCGACACTGTGTTCGTGTGCGCGGAATTTGTCGCGGCGATGAACGATGTAAACCTCTTCAGCAATGTCTTCGAGCATCAATGCCCAATCCACAGCGGAATCCCCGCCGCCGCATACGACTACTTTTTGTCCCGCAAACTTATTCATGTCATCGACGAAATAGTGGATGTTGGACTTCTCATATTTCAAAGCGTCTTCCAATTCGAGGCGCCGAGGCTGGAATGCTCCATTTCCTGCAGTGATGATGATGGTCTTTGTGAAGTGCTCCCCTTTGTCTGTAACCAGCTTGAAAATTCCGTCAGCTTGTTTTTCAACTTCCTGTACGGCTTCCTCCAAAACGACAGTCGGATCGAACTTAGCCATCTGTTCCTTCAGGTTATTGATCAGCTCCTGGGCCCGCACTTTCGGAAATCCGGCTACGTCATAAATATACTTTTCCGGATACAGAGCGGAGAGTTGTCCTCCCAGCTGCGGAAGGCTTTCGATTATTTTTACAGAAGCCTGTCTCATCCCGCCGTAAAAAGCGGTGAATAAACCGGCTGGGCCGCCGCCGATTACGGTTATGTCATATACCTTTTGTTCTTCGCCCATTGATATACCCCCTTATGTGAATTCAACACAATCTACGTTTTATTTTACCATAATACCTTATATATACAGCAAATTAGAAACAAAACACCTTAGCGCTTTTATGCGTTAATGCCTTTCTGAGCAGGCTGCTTATATGGAAGTCCCTATATTGTCTGCTTTTTGGCGTGGAAATACCAATATGGATGCAGTTTGTCGAAAAAAGTCAGATGTTCGGCTTATCGTCCATTTTGTTTTGCATTAAAAGAGAGATATGCATTTTTAGCCGGATATTTGCGTTCATATCCGAAGGAACCTTCTAAAAAAATAAAATTATCTATTTGTTTTGTCTATTCGCTTGAAAATATTGGGCAAAAATTATAATATCTTTTATAGAAGAATGTTGCCAAAGTGTGTCTAAAACATGGCGTTTTTTTGAAATTATTCGTGAATAGATTCACATTGTGGCAGATCGGGCGTCCTGCTGAATAGTTAATGGAACATTTAACGGCCAGCAGGCTTCTTGCTGTCATTCTATTTTTTTATATTTTCATATCAATAAGGTAGATAAGCAATATGGGGACAGGCATGTTATGGGAAACAAAGGCAATCTTCGCCAGAACATAGAAAAGGGAGATGTAAAACGTGAGAAAGCCAAAAATCGTAATCTTAGGTGCAGGGTACGGGGGATTGACAACTGCTGCCCGCCTACAGAAGTCATTAGGGGCAAACGAAGCGGAAATTATACTTGTGAACAAGAATCCATACCATTATGAAACAACATGGCTGCATGAAGCATCAGCAGGCACGATCCATCATGATAAAGCACGCTTTGATGTAACAAGTGTAGTGGACCGCAACAAAGTGACTTTTATCGAGGATACGGTAAAAGAGATCAAAAAAGATGAGAAAAAGGTAATACTTGAAGGCTCTGAAGTGACTTATGACTATCTGGTGATCGCAATCGGGTCCGTACCGGAAACATTCGGCATTAAAGGCTTGCAGGAGTATGCTTTCTCTATTACGAATATAAACACTGCGAGACAAATCCGGGAACATATTGAATATCAATTCGCCACTTATGCTAGCGAAGAGCAGGTGAATGATGAAAGGATTTCAATCGTTGTCGGCGGTGCAGGGTTCACTGGAATTGAGTTCCTTGGGGAATTGGTAAATCGCGTTCCGGAGCTGTGCAAAGAGTACGACATCGATTATGCAAAAGTAAAAATCATCTGTGTGGAAGCAGCTCCAATGGTTCTTCCTGGCTTCGATCCGGAGCTTGTTGATTATGCAATGGCAACACTGGAGAAAAAAGGCGTTGAATTCAGGATCGGGACAGCGATTAAAGAATGTACACCTGAAGGCATCATAGTCGCAAAAGGCGAAGATGAAACAGAGGAAATCAAAGCAGGTACTGTTGTATGGGCAGCGGGTGTCCGCGGCAATCCGATTGTGGAGGCTTCCGGCATCGAAGCAATGAGAGGGCGCGTGAAGGTTGAGCCTGATCTGCGTGCACCTGGCGAAAGTGACATCTTCGTAATCGGGGACAGCGCATTGCTTATCAATGAAGAGATCAACCGCCCATATCCACCGACAGCCCAAATCGCAATGCAGCAGGCAGAGACTTGTGCAAAGAACATTACAGCTCTTGTGAAAGGCGAAGAAAAATTGGAGAAATTCGTTCCGGATCTTAAGGGAAGCGTCTGCTCACTCGGACATGATGACGCCATCGGCCTTGTATTCGGCAAGAAAATGTACGGTGCAAAAGCGTCTGTCATGAAAAAGATTGTTGATAATAGAGCCTTGTACATGATGGGAGGAACATCATTGGTTCTGAAAAAAGGGAAGTTTAAACTCATTTAAAAACCCTTTTCTTGAAGCATTGTAGAATGTACCCAATCAAATGAACCGGAATAATCATAGAATCATTATTCATAGCTTTATTGAAGGCAGTAGTGGTTATTGGTGTATAGGCGTCTTGCTTTATCGAGCAGGGCGCCTTTCAGCATGCTGAGGAGGGATCTGGTGAATGAGATGCGATAATGTCTGGCTCGCAGTTGCAGGATTGGTGGTCAACGAAGAAGGAAAATGGCTTGTTGTCAAAAAGAAATATGGCGGCCTGAAAGGGGCATGGTCATTGCCCGCAGGGTTTGTGAAAGCAGATGAAACAGCGGATGAGGCAGTATTGAGGGAAGTGAAGGAAGAAACGGGCATCGATACGGAAATCATCGGGCTTGCCGGCCTTAGGACAGGCGTACTTAAAGGTGAAATCAGCGATAATATGCTTATCTTCTTATTGAGGCCTGTCAGTATGGTGGTAACCCCCCAACTGGAGGAACTTTCTGCGGCGGCCTTTTTATCGATAGAAGACATTCTTAAGACGGAAAACCGTTCAAGGATGCTCGAGGAATTGGTGAATATGGATCCGGGGAAGGTAATGGCGATGAAGGAAGGCCTCAATCCTGGCGATCAGTTTGGCTATACATCCTACAAATTATTCTTCTGAAGTCCCAATCACCGTTTTTAGAAGAGAAAAAAAGAGTGAGAAGGAGCAATTATACGATGTATTCGTTTTCATCGGTCATACCGGCCTAAAATGGAGTTTTCCTTTTATAGGGTTTTCTGGTAAAATTAACAGAAAATTAAGACATTTTAAAGGGAGAGGATAACCGATGAATTATACAGAGAACAAACATTGTGATTATTGTTCTGGAAGAGGCTATCTGCAGCTACTCTTAGGCGGTACTGAAACATGCATTTGCTGCAATGGAAGCGGAAAGACAAAGGATGAAAAATAAAACTCTAAATCCAAGAGTTTTATTTTTTTGAAAATATTGACTGTATTTGCGTCATTCAAGTAGAATTAGAATGACGTTTTTTAAGGGGGAAAGAAATTTTATGCAGCTTACCATACCATCGTTGATCATCTCCATCGTCCTGTTCTTTATTTTATTTTTCGGGATCGGATTTTTATTGAATATGTTGTTCAGGGCTTCTTGGATTATGGCCTTTCTATTTCCTCTGCTTGCTTTATACATTGTCAATAAAGCCAAGTTAATCAGTTACTTTAAGGAACCGGCCGAAACATTCGGCATGATCGGGGAACATGTCTCCCGTTTGGCGACGTGGGATATCATCGTGCTTGGGAGCGGCTTTCTTGGTTCAATAGCGGCCGGGATCACAATGAAATACTTAAGGAAAAAAGGATATCAGATGTTTTAATATATATATAAACCGCAGCCAGGCGCTGCGGTTTTTTATTTTCCCCTTCATGTACGGAAAAAGGAAGCTTCTGGTTATTTGTAAGGACTTTACTAACAATTTTTAATATATCTGAATATTTTCTCCTCAATTAGGAAATATTGATTTTCAGGAGGAGTGGAGAAAATGATGGACAATAAATGGCTTATGTATGCCAAAAGAATATGTTTGGCTTTTATGGTTTTACTAGCTTTGCAGGCGACTTATTCCCATGCGACAGGCGTCAAAGCAAGCGAGGTTTTAGAAAGCTCATTTGGGGAATCGGGACTGAAGAAACTCCAATTGTTATTTAAATATGTGCCGAGTACAATGACGCAAACTGAAATTTCTTCAGAAACGGCTATGGCAGAGCCTCGGACAATCGAGGAAGCGGTTGATTTTACCCAATACGAAAAGGTAAGTGTACTGGCAACAGGCTACACGGCCGGTTTTGAATCAACCGGAAAGACACCATCAAGTCCGGCATACGGTATCACATATTCCGGAGTGAAGGTTAAGCGGGACCTATATTCAACTGTAGCAGCCGATCTAAGGGTTTTTCCGATCGGGACGATCCTTTATATACCGGGATACGGATATGGTGTAGTAGCCGATAAGGGCGGCGCTATTAAAGGGAACAGGCTGGACCTATATTATGAAAATGTCTCGGATGTCTATTCACAATGGGGCAAAAAAACACTGGATGTATACATAGTGGAGCGGGGAACCGGTAAACTGACTGAAGAAGAGCTAAGAAGCCTGAATGAAAATGAAGAAATGCAGGTATTTCGGAATCAGTTCAACAAAGCCCAAAAAAGATAATCCCACTATCGTGAGAAGAAAGCAGAGATAGCAAAGCAAAAAGCCCATGGGACGCCACGGGCTTTTTGCTTTTGGTTAAACGGGTACAATCGTGTACAGCAGCAGAGCGATCAAAATGCCTGTTAGGGCCCCGAAGAAAACCTCGATGGGTTTATGCCCAAGCAGTTCCTTCAGCTGTTTCTGTTTTTGCTGCTCCCCTTTTTCCTGCCAATGCTTCGCTTCATTGATGAACGCTTGAAAATCTGCTACAAGCTTATTCAGAACGGCAGCTTGCTCGCCTGCCTGCCGCCTTACGCCAGTGGCATCGAACATTGTAATGATGGCAAAAATGGCTGCTACCGCAAAGATTGGTGAATCCAGTCCTGTTTCGATTGCCACGGCTGTGGCAAGAGAGGTGACTGCAGCGGAATGGGAGCTTGGCATGCCTCCTGTACTTGTCAATAAAGACCAGTCGAAACGCCGGGTGATAATGAAGCCGATCGGCACTTTGACGAACTGTGCGAAAAAGATGGCGGCAAGGGAAGCAATCAACGGCATATTCCATAATTCACTCATCCTAACACCTTCTATCATTCATTTGTATTTGAATCAACATAAATCTGATAAACGCTAAACAACCGGATGCCCATCTTAATGTTGCGCTTTCAAGTACATTGGTTTGGCGGCGAAACGGTTGTTTATAAAATCTTTTTCCTATACAGGATGCGGTAAACGCATTTCCATCATATCGTTTTATTTTTATGACGATGTTCCTTATCCTTATTATATAATTTTATTAATAAGCTTACATATGCCCATACTTTTAATGTGTGGGAGAAGCGGAGGGAATCGGTATGATTACAGTCCAGAAAGATTGGTTTGAACAGACGGAAATTGAATGTTTCATTTCAGCGGTCCATTATCCAGGCAACAGCCTTAAAGGGATCCTGCCGCTGATCGATGAATCCCTGGATGGCCAGATTGGGGAGCTGATCAAAAGCGGGGACATCCCATCAAATAAGAAAAGTGTTACAGTTATTCACACATTAGGGAAAATAAAAACAAAGAGAATCATTTTTGTCGGCCTTGGAAGAGAAAAAGAAGTGACGGATGAGATCTGGAAAGAAAGCTTCGCCAAAGGGTTAAGGAAAGCAAGGGAATTGGGGGCGAAAACAGTATCGATCGATTTCGATTCCTTCGGGACAGATTCCATCTCTGCGGAGAAGGCTGCACAATACACAGGAGAAACGTACATGTTGTCTCTTTATGAATTCAATGGCTACAAACAAAGAAACACAAAGCCTGACAAGCAAATCGAGAGGCTGGTCTTTTATACGAAGCAGCCATTTGATCAGTTGAAGGCAGCCGTTGATAAAGGCTTTATCTATGGAAAGGGCACTAATTATGCCCGAACATTAGTGAATCTGCCCCCGAATATCCTAACGGCCAATACATTGGCTGAGTATGCGGCCAATACGGCAGAAAAATACGGTTTTGGACTGGAAGTCCTTAAAAAGGATGAAATGCTGGAGCTTGGTATGGGGGCTCTGTTGGCTGTGAACCAGGGCTCTGCCGAAGAACCGGCGATGATTGTCCTCACTTATCAGGGGAAACCTGAGTGGAATGATGTACTTGCGCTTGTGGGGAAAGGGGTCACTTATGATACCGGAGGATACTCCCTGAAGCCAAGGGACGGCCTGATCGGCATGAAATCCGATATGGGAGGAGCCGCGGCAGTGCTGGGTGCAATGGAAATCATCGGTGAACGGAAGCCGAAACAAAATGTTGTAGCGGTTATAGCGGCGACTGATAACATGGTGAGCGCCTCCGCTTTTAAGCCTGACGATGTCATTACGTCTTTAAGCGGTTTGACAATAGAAGTATTGAATACAGATGCGGAAGGGCGCCTGGCATTGGCGGATGCTGTTACGTACGCGAAGCATCATGGCGCAGATTATATCATTGATGCAGCGACGCTGACCGGCGGGATAGTGGTGGCGCTTGGGCGCGAGATGACAGGGGCATTTACGAATGATAGGTTCCTTTATGAGCAAGTCGAGCGGGCTGCGTATTTGAGCGGGGAACCGATCTGGCAGCTGCCGATCACAGAAAAGGACCGTGATCGGGTGCGGGGGAGTAAGATTGCCGACCTCAACAATTCCCCGGGGAGAGACGGCCATGCCATCATGGGGGCAGCATTTGTTGGAGAGTTTGCCGGCGAGACTCCTTGGGTCCATCTTGACATTGCAGGTACGGCGACGACGAAAGCACCGAATAATCTGCAGGCCGCCGGGGGAACAGGTGTCATGGCAAGGACGCTAGCGGAGCTGGTGGAAGATTTTCGGGCGAAACAGCGATGATGAAGAGTACCGCTTAAACGGGGGCCTGCATTTATCTACCTTGATGGGAGGATAAATGCAGGCGGGCTGGATAATTGCCCAAGCCAATTTCATTTTCTGGCATATCTAAATAAGAGAGGCCTAAATGAGGAGGTTTGTTATGTGGTATTATCGTGATTCAAGTTCAAGTTTTGTGGAGCCCGTTGAATATGGCTATGGAAGGTTTTTCCCGTTTCTGATAGGTGCCCCCTTTGTGGGCGGACTCCTCGGCGGTCTTGTAGGGGGAGCATTATTGGCACCGAGACCCAACTTTTATCCCGCACCTTATCCGGTCGGCTATCCGGCCGCTCCATATGGAGGGGGAGCAGGCTACCCTCCATATGGAGCGGCACAGGCTCCCTACCCTTATGGAGGAAACAACTATTATTTCTAGGGAACGGGGAGCGGAAGAGACTGTCCAGTGATTTTCTTGTTGAACAAACGATTTGATATGTTGATGAAGCCTCTTTGGATGCTTATAACTGAATACCTTCCTGAAAGATCAGCCGGCACTACTATGCGGCTGTTTTTTTATTAGAATAGGGGCTAGCCGTTGAAATCAGGCTTGTTGAACGGGAATTTCATCCCCAAAAATTGGAGATGTGCTAAAATGAAGGTAACAGACAAGAATAGCTCCATACACAAATAATTTAGCCGTTGATTTAAGGGGAATCAGTGCAAGTATGAATACGGGGAAATGTACAGGAGGGGTCAACCATGGATTTGGAAAAAACATTAATGAACGCTTTGGGAATGGAACTTGTAAGCCTTGAAAAAGGGAAAGTGATCATGACTATGCCAGTCGACGAAAGGACGAGGCAGCCTTTTGGCTTACTGCATGGGGGAGCTTCGGTTGCACTTGCAGAGACGGCCGCCAGCTTGGGGGCATTTGCGCTCATCGATCAGGAAAAAGAAGCGGCAGTGGGACTGGAGATCAATGCCAATCATATAAAAGGGAAGAAGGAAGGAACTGTAACTGCAATCGGAACGGTAATACATAAAGGGCGTACAACGATGGTGTGGGATATCCGGATTGTCGATGAAGAAGAGAATCTGATTTGTATATCCCGCTGTACAATGGCGGTCGTAGCCAAAAAATAAACCTGAATACCGAACGTTCGGATTTCAGGTAATGAAGCGACCAGTATTTTTAATAATCAACATAATTAAAACAGGTAAAGAATAAAGTGGTATAATATGTATATGATTTGGATTGGGGGAAGCTAGATATGAATCGCGAAATCCTGAAAGATCCAAAGACCATTCTTGGTTTTGTTCTATCTTTTTTATTTGAGTTGATCGGTATAGCCTTGGCAGCTGCTGATAATGATTTTTGGGTTGCATTTGTAGTGTTGGGGATCATTTTGGCGTCCTATAGTGTAGGCAGGGCCAATCGGATCTATACTGGGAAAGAGTGACGTTGCATATGCAGGTATCTTTCCTATTCACATGCCTGCTTTTTTCTGCAAAAAAAATCCCTCCGGATATGAAGGGCCCTGACCTGAAAATATGAGACAAATAAAAACACCTTTCGTTGAAAAACGGGTATTGAATACCAGTAAATCAATGTGGAGGTGTTTTTTCTATGGGAACAAGAGTCAGTTATCCTGCAGAAGTGAAAATGAAGGCGATTGAAATGCGGTTGGCCGGAGTACCTGTCAAACAAGTGATGGAAGATTTGAATATCCGTAATTATACGCAATTGAAGACATGGATGCGTTGGTACCGGAATGGGGAGCTACATCGCCTAAAACAACCGGTTGGGAAACAGTATTCCTTTGGCAAAGGGCCTGAATTTGAAACAGAAATGGAGAAGTTACAAGCAGAGAATCGCTTTTTGAAGCAACAGATTGATGTATTAAAAAAGTACGCAGAGTTGGAGAGGAAGTGGTTCCGAGAGTAGTTGTAAAATTGGTGGATGAATTAAGGGGTACGTTAACGATCGGGGAAGCTTGCCAACATGTAGGTGTCGCCCGTTCCACTTATTATAGATGGAGGGCACACGGTGATAAACAGACAGGAAAAGAGATTCGTGACCAACAAATTGGGGACATGTGCAAAAAACATAAGTATACGTATGGCTATCGGAAAATAGCGGATCTCTTATCAAACGCAAGTCGAAAGACCGTTCAACGAGTGATGCAAAAACGAGGATGGCAATGCCGTGTAAAAGTGAAAAAACGGAAGCGTACCGGCCAACCGTCATATGTATCCCCAAATGTATTGGCCCGGGATTTCACCGCCACTTAACCACTTGAAAAACTGGTCACGGATATTACGTACTTGCCCTTCGGCCAATCGATGATGTATCTTTCAAGTATCCTGGACGTGTTCAATGGCGAGATTATTGCCCAAACCATCGGGTATACACAAGACAAGGCATTTGTGTTGGATACCTTGGCGAAGCTGCCTGAACTCCCGGAAGGCTGCATTTTGCATAGTGATCAAGGCTCGGTCTATACTTCCTATGACTATCAGAGGGCTGTAAAAGAAAAAGGAATTATCATGAGCATGTCCCGGAAAGGCACGCCAGCTGATAATTCCCCAATCGAAACGTTTCACTCCTCGCTAAAGTCAGAAACGTTCTATCTCGACGGAATCCATCGCACAACGAATGCGCATGTGATTCAAATCGTCGAAGAATACATTACTTATTATAACAATATCCGTATTCAAACGAAACTAAACAACCAGTCACCGGTTCAATACCGTCAACTGGCTGTTTAGGAAGGTGTTTTCTTCTTGTCTCAAAAAGGACAGTCAGTGCCAAGTGTACCCTTTGTAAAGG
>CAKQBC010000059.1 GCA_934215995.1 uncultured Bacillus sp.
GATATATGTCGTCATCACCGAATATGGAACATAGCATAGCAGGAACACCAACGGGCTGACGGAGCCGACAAAATACACCAGGATTGCGGAAATGGCGGCAATAGCCACACCGATATTGATGGCTCTTGCCGGGGATCCGCTTCCGGTCCTCATATAAAGCAAGGGGCCGACCAGGCCGATGCAGGCTGCTCCGGCAAAGTACAGGCTGAAGACCGTTTCCGAAACATGGAACCCATCAATGTAGATGTAAGAAGCAAGTGTCAAATAGGCCATGAACGGCGCCATCAGAAGCGCAACAGACAGCAGCAGTCCTGAAAACCGCTTATCCTTCGCAACCTGGGCCAACCCTGCTATGGATTTCAATGTACTTCCGGAAACCCGTTTTTCCTGCGGCAGCGTTTCCTCCAAAAGCAAGGCTCCTATAAGTGTGATGAAAAAGAGCACCGCGAGCGCGATAAAGGTGGCCTTCCAGCTGAAGAACGCCAGAATGGCAGCCCCCAGAATCGGAGCCAGCATGGGGGCGAGCAGGAAAATCGCCTGCGTGATCGACAGCACATTGGACATTTCTTTCCCTTCAAAGCTGTCTTTGATCAATGCGGTCGAGATGGCAACCATCCCCCCCGCACCGATAGCTTGGATAGCCCGTGCAATAATCAAGATCCATATGGTCGGGGAAATTGCACAAACGATGCTGAACGTGAAGGAAACAAGGATGCTTCCCAGAAGAATCGGCTTTCTTCCATATTTATCGCTCAATGGCCCCAGGAACAGGATACCGATAGCCATAAAAATGAAGAAGACGGTCATCGTGTAGCTGGTGACGGATGAGCTTGTCTGAAAATACGCCGTCATTTCAGGCAGAGACGGCATGTACAAGTCCGTGGATAACGGAGGCGTCATCGATAATAATGCGATGAATGCGATAAGCCCGCCTTTTTTCAAATACTTTTGTGTCATTATGCTTTCCTATCTTTCTTATGATTTTCTGGATTAAATATGTACAGTTCGATAAAGTGAAACGTCAATCCTTAGAGATTATTTAGATATCCCTCTCATTCTATCCATAATCGACCGTTTCATTTGGTGAAAAATAATCCACATTATCCTAATGTAACAGGAAACACGCGAGTTATGTGCATGTAAAATACGGCAGGATAGCCACTGGGCTGAGAGAGATTCCATTTCATGTATGATTGATCAATTACACCAATAAAAAGGGAGAAGCAGAATGACTGCCTCTCCTTAAAAATGTGTGATTTCCTTAATATATTCCTCATCCACCTCTATGCCAAGCCCTGGAGCATCGCTGATTTCAAGAATGTCCCCTTTGTATGGAACGTTTGCAACATCCCTGCTGAACAGCAAGGGGCCAACCATTTCGTTCGTTTCGATAATCGAACGGCCCATGGCCAGGTGGGCGCCGGCCATTGTGGCAATCGCCGACTCGACCATCGAACCAACCTGGCACGGCATATTGCAAGCCTCCGCCAAGTTGGCCAATGCCAAGGACGGATAGATTCCTCCCGCTTTCATCAACTTGATATTCAACATATCCGCCGCCCCCATTTCTGCAACCTGAACCAGGTCCTGAATGGTGTGGACACCTTCATCAACCATAATATTGGCATGCGATCCTTCTTTTATAGCCTTAAGCGCTTTAAGGTCAAAGGCTTTAACCGGCTGTTCGTACCAATCAACATCACAATCTACAGTTTCCCTGATCACCTTCATTGCCTCAATCCGACTCCAGCCCTGGTTCGCATCTACACGCAGCTGCACGCCTTCCCCGATTGCCTGCCTGACCGCCTTAATCCGTGCTATATCATCCACTGCTGACGTTCCTACTTTTATTTTGATATTCCGGAACCCTGAAACAACATATTCTTTTGCATCCCTCGCCATTTCCGAAGGGTCTTTGATGCTGATCACCTGTGGCACCTGTAATTCCTCATGGGATTTCCCGCCTATCAGCTGATAAACAGGCTGGCCGGTGATTTTTCCCATCAGGTCATATAACGCGATATCAAGGGCAGCCTTCGCTGAAGGTGCGCCATATATCTTCCTGTCAAACATCGTGTGAATCCGGTCAATTGAAAAAGGACTTTGGCCGATCACCAACGGCGCAAGCTCATTTTTGATGGCCTGATACGTTCCCTCCCATGTTTCACCGGTTACATTTTGATCAGGGACAGCCTCTCCCCATCCAACTAATCCCCCGTCCGTTTCAACTCTCGTAAAAATGGTCGGCATATCATCCAACCGGACATAAGAAACAATGAAAGGCTCTTTCAATGGCAATCTCGCCGCGAATACGTCTACTTTCTTAATCTTCACCTTTTCTTTCACCCTTCCGTTCTGCCTTGCTGATAGGTCTTTATGATTTCGATAAAAAGGGCGATGGCATCCGGAAATACCTCTTCATCCAAATCGAACCCGGGGTGATGGTGCGGATATCGGCTCTTTTCACCGCCCATCCCTACAAAAATGAACGCTCCCGGTTTTTTCTGAAGATAGTAAGAAAAATCCTCTCCTCCCATCACCGGTTCAACCAGCGTACACACTTCGTCTCCAAATGACCGGCGGATTACCGATTCAACAAACAACGCTTCCTTTCTGTCATTGACTAACGGCGGCGTTCCATAAATGAAATCGATCTTTCCTTCAGCACCGTAAGCCCGGCAGATTCCTTCCGTTAAACTCACCATTCGACTTTGGATCGTTTGTACGGCATGAGGGGTCAATGCCCTGATTGTCCCGATCATCCTTGCCGTTTCCGGAATGATGTTGTAGGTAGTGCCCGCTTCCATTTTTCCGACGGTGATGACTCCGGCATCAATCGGATTCAGATTTCTGCTTATAATGCTTTGGAAGGAGTGAATGACCTGGGAAGCGACGTAAATCGGGTCTACCGTTTCATGGGGCATGGAGCCATGTCCGCCGGAACCTTGGATGGTGATTTCAAAATCATCAATGGAACCCATCATCGGCCCGTGGGTCAGCCCGATTTTCCCTTTCTCGAGCCCTTGCCACAAATGTATGCCGAAAATAGCGTCGACCTGTTCCAGAACACCCTGTTTGACCAGCTGATCTGCACCGCTCGGAGTAATTTCCTCTGCAGATTGAAAAATCAGCACAACATTCGGCCCGATTTCATGCCTGTTTTCCGAAATCCATCCTGCGACAGCCAATAATACGGCCGTGTGGCCATCGTGCCCGCAGGAATGGGATATTCCTGCGAATTTGGATAGATAAGGCTTATCCCCTTCTTCAGCAATGGGAAGAGCGTCAATATCTGCCCGCAGCGCAATCGTTTTGCTTCCGCTCGTTCCTTTCACAAACCCGACTACACTGGGCGGTCGAAAATCAAGAATCTCAATGCCCAAGGAAATCAAACGTTCCCGGATGAAGGCTGACGTTTGATATTCCTCTCCGGAAAGCTCCGGATGCTGATGGAGGTGTCGTCTATCCTCAATCGCTTGTTTGACTAAGCTGTCTTCAACATGCATAAAAAACTCCTCCTATTAATGCGGACCGTATTGGATGAACTGGGCAATAATCAGCGCGATAATAGCTACCGTAACTTGCAGAAGCATGAAAGGCATAACCCATTTAACCCATTTGCCCCATGGAATGCCCGCTATAGCCAGACCGGCCATAAGGTAACCGACAGTAGGGAAAATGATATTGGACATACCGTCACCGAATTGGAAAGCAAGCACTGCCGTTTGCCTAGTGACACCGATCATATCCGATAATGGCGCCATAATCGGCATTGTCAGTGCTGCCTGTCCGCTTCCGGACGGAACGAGAAAATTCAAAAACAATTGGAAGATAAACATACCAACCGCATTAAACGCCGGAGGGATGGAATCAAGCACATTGGCTGTATGATATAGAATCGTATCCATTAATCCTGCATTATTGAAAATAACCAAAATCGTTTGGGCCAAACCGATGATCAAGGCGCCGCCGACAATGTCCCCAGCACCTTTCATGAACGTATCGGCAATACGGGATGGCGATAATTTGCCGATCAAGCCCATAATGATGCCGAATAACAAGAATAATCCAGCAATTTCAGTTATATACCAGCCAAATTTTATGACGCCGAACATAAGAACCACGAAGTTCAAAAGGAAAGTAATCATAATCAAGATATGCCTTGTTTCCATTTTCTTATGGTCTTTCAGATAGGCAGACAAGTCTTCCTTCTTAAAGTTCCCGTTGAATGCCAGGGACGGATTGTTTTTCACTTTGCCGGCATATCTGTATACATATAATACGGCAATGACATACAGCACGATGAAGATGACAAGCCGGAAGGCAATCCCCGAGAACATCGGCAATTCAGCCACTTCCTGTGCGACCCCGACTGTAAAAGGATTCATGACGGCCGCGGTAAATCCTACCGAGGCGCCAAGCATGACAATCGCAAACCCGGTAATCGCATCAAACCCCAACGCAACAGCAAGCGGGACAAGGATGCCAATATACACGATGGTTTCCTCAGCCATCCCCATCAATGAACCCGCACAGGCAAAGAATAACATGAATACAGGGATCAGCAATCTTTCCCGATTCGCCATTTTTGCCGAAAGCATTGCAATGAAGGCAGTTAATGCTCCTGTAGCGTTAATGATGCTAAACGCACCACCGACAATCAGAACAAAGAAAATAATGCTGGCTCCTTCCAACATCCCTAAATGGATGCTGCTGAATATCCCCAAAAAGCCTAATGGATTTCCGTCCGTGTACTGAAAGGAGTCTGGTTGGATGACAGTCCGTCCATTTACCTCTTCCCTGTGAAACTCTCCGGAAGGCACAATATACGTTAATAATGCAGCAAATACAATAAGACAAAATATTAAGACATATACATTCAGGCTTCTTTGCGGTTTTGCACTTTTGTTTTCCAATTTCCCCACCCTTTTCGGTTTTCTATTTTTATTAATTATATTGAATAAAAATGCAAAATAAAAATAGAAATAATCAATGGTAACTATTCATAAACTTTCAGAACCGGAAAAAGGGCAGCTGCCCTTTTTCGCTTCTCTTCTATTACACAGTGCTCCACTTTTCCATAACCAAATCAATAAAAGCAGTAACTGTGCTGAAACCCTTAAGGTTTTCCGGATATATGATATACGTCGGCAGCCTTTTCGGGAATCTGTACAGAACTGTAAGGCTGCCCTTTTCCACTTCATCCTTAATGATCAGCTCACTTAACAATGCTATGCCCGCCTGGCTAATAACCGCCTGCTTAATCGCCTCCTCACTGCCGCATTCTACGACCGTTTTTGGGATACAGTTGATTTCCCTCAAACAGCCCTCAATGATTTCATCAATCCCATATGTAATAAACGTACTGTCTTCAAATATTTCCGGAAAGCTTCGCCCGCAGGTGATTGCCGGATTGGCTACAAGGACCAGATCTTCTTCATCAATGAGGATTTCCTCAATACCGGGCTGATTCTGTTTCCCCGCAATAAAGCCAATATCTGCTTTATTCGTACTGACGAGGCGGAGGGTCTCCCGGGAATTGCAGCAATAAAGCTTCAGGCTGACCTGTGGATGCTCCTTGATGAATGGGCCCAAAAAGTGGGCTATGTAGTAGCTTGAATAAAATTCCGGGGCAGCAATCGTCAAGTTGCCATACGGTTTTTTAAATTTCTTCAGGTCATGCTCGAGCTCTTTCATAACACTGAATATTGTTTCTGTATGTTTTTTCAGCAACAGCCCGACCTGGGAGAGAAACATCTTTTTCCCTACCCTATTGAACAAGGAATGCCCTATTTCATCCTCGAGCGCTTTAATCTGCTGGCTGATTGTCGGCTGGCTATAATTCAATACCTCCGCCGCCTTTGTGAAATTCAAATAAATGGATACCACATGGAATGTCTTTAAGTTACGTAAATCCATTATTTCCCCTCATCTCCGTGTCTATGTTTATCGATGCATATGCCATTTTACTAAGTATTGCATAAATAAAGTGCCGTATCATCTGATTTGCCACAGGAAATGGTAATCCTTCCACATACATCCAGAGGACACCGCGCTATTCCTGGTTATATGACCGTTATTTCGAGGATTCCGGCGTTATTGTAAGAATCGGTTTCGATAGTTCTTTCTGAGAAGGGATGAAGAGAGGAGAGCATATGAGAAGCCTTTAAATCGCGTGTGATAGCCTCCGTCATTTTTGTTATAGTTTAAATATTCCCCAAATAATCCAGGTAAAAATCCGAGCTCCCCCCCCCGGCAGTACCAGCCAATCTAATGAATCAATCCCAGGCACATTGGATAAAAAGTTCTTACAGAAGGACTGTAAGCAAGAGTAACTAAACGCAAATTTATAAGGGTTATGTTATTGATTACTTCACAAAAAAATAAGCTATTCCACTTGGTTTTGCATTCCATATGTTCACCAATCGAAGTTAAACCCTCTGCGAATCTATCAAAGATGGGAGTTTTCAATTGTAATATGAAGAATTCTTCACTTGTTTTTTATGCATCAGTGGCCATATTGTCCGGCCTTGTTTTAATGGGAATCACCATGCCTTCAGCGCTAGAGCAGATCACCAGCATGGTGCAAGGTTTCCTGACCGATACATTCGGCTGGTATTACCTGGTGATTGTATCGCTGCTCGTATTCGTTTGCCTTTATTTATTAATAAGCCCGGTTGGCCGGATTAAGCTCGGGAAACAGGAGGACCAGCCTGAGTTTTCACGCCCAACTTGGCTTGCGATGCTTTTCAGTGCGGGTGTCGGTGTCGGATTGGTTTTTTACGGCACTTATGAACCGATCAGCCATTACATGATCAGTTCTCCTACAGGCCAAGAAGGTACGGATCAGGGGATTAAGGACGCAATGAGATTCACCTTCTTCCATTACGGGATCCATGCTTGGGCCATCTATGGCTCAATCGCGTTGGTTTTGGCTTATTTTACATTCAGAAAAGGGGAAAAAAGCTTAATCAGCCGAACCTTGCGCCCGCTGATCGGGAAACATGCGGATGGAGCGGTCGGAAAAGGGATTGATACTGTTGCGGTCATAGCGACCGTCATAGGGGTTTCGACTACTTTAGGATTCGGGGCCATCCAAATTAACGGAGGGCTGTCCTACCTGTTCGGCGTGCCTAGCTCAATCGGCAGCCAGACCATCATCATTTTCATAGTGACAGCTTTGTTTATGGCATCCGCATTAACGGGGCTCAGCAAAGGGATCAAAATCCTGAGCAATCTGAATATGGGGCTCACTGCTGTCCTTTTTCTTGTGGTCTTCCTTATGGGACCGACCTTGTTTATCCTTAACCTGTTCACCGATACGATCGGTTCTTATTTACAGAACTTCTTCAACATGAGTTTCCGGATCGCCCCGCTGGATGAAGAAGGCCGCAGTTGGATCAATGGATGGACCATCTTTTATTGGGCATGGTGGATTGCCTGGTCGCCTTTCGTCGGTGTATTCATCGCCAGGATTTCCAAGGGACGGACGATTCGCGAGTTTGTTGTAGGCGTCCTCGCAATCCCTTCCCTGATCGGATTCATCTGGTTTTCAACTTTTGGGGGTACAGCCATTTCAGCCGAATCTTCAGGATTGATGCCGATTTCCTCGCTGGCAGCAGAGGAGTCTCTTTTCGGGGTATTAGAAAGATTCCCGATGAGCATGGCACTCTCTCTTTTAGCCATTCTCATCATTGTCACGTTCCTGGTTACATCAGCCGACTCCGGTACATTTGTTCTTGGAATGATGACAACAAATGGCTCACAGAATCCAAGTACGATGATAAAAGTAACCTGGGGAGTCTTTCTCGCGGTTATATCCCTGGCTCTCCTCTATTCCGGAGGCCTGCAGGCTCTTCAGAATACAATGATCATCGCTGCCCTGCCATTTTCACTCATTCTGGCATTTATGGTCGTCAGTTTGCTGAAAGCATTGAAGCAAGAAGCGAAAGAGATGGGGATTGGCCAGGTAAAGACCGAACAAAGGAAAAAGGGTGAAAAAACGGATCAGGAAGTCGTACAGAAAACCGGATAATCAGGGTTCACGGCTATAACCTAACCCATCTCTATCCGGGTTCAATTACGGTTTTCCTGCCGAGAACTAACCTATCATGCAACAAACAAGCAACGCCCCAGGCACCGTGGCGTTGCTTATTTTATGCTGTAACTTTCTCCTGTTGTTCTGCAATGGGAAGGAATGAATATATCCAGGGAAGGATATGATTTAAGCGGTTCCGGCCTTTCTCTGTTCCTTCTTTGCCAAAGTCCTGCCATTACAAGAATTGTATAATACAGGAGAATCGACCAAAATATGTTCGTGGTTAGCAGAAAATAAGTCTCCAACCCAACATCTCCTCTCACAAATAATCTCCTGGACATATTCATGCTGCGTTCCGCCGAAGTCCTTGATTGTTCATATGCCGTATTTATTTTTTTTGATGTGCAATTTTTGAGTTTAAACAAGGTTGTATGCCTGAACAGGAAACACGCGGAAAATGGAGGATATGGACAGCAAGACGGATTAACATAAAACGGAATTGCTGATTCTGCTAAAATATAGTATCTTACTGTTTTATAGAAATACGGAATCTACAAAGGAATTTATTCTAATATATATTCAATTCACACTTGGCATAGGCGCTTTTCACCCGGTCAATCATGGTACTTGATTGACCGCTGTTTGATGGATAGAACCTTGTTTTGAAAACGGCGCTGTGATAAATTAGATGGTATTAAATATTTATCTGAAAAATCAGATTACGGAGGAATATCAGATGGCAAACAGTCTTCTGCAAGCCGAGCTGCTGCAGGCACTTAAAATACTGAAATCAAAGGAGTGGGTCGACCTCACACATACATTCGGGCCGGATTCACCCCATTTCTTCATGTTTGATGATGCGAAGTTTGATACATTATTTACTCATGAGGACGGCTTCTTGGCGCAACGCTATTCATTTGCCGGACAATATGGAACCCATATTGATCCGCCGATTCATTTCGTTCCGAATACCCGGTATCTCGATGAACTGGAACTGAAGGAACTTGTGCTTCCTTTGGTTGTGATCGACAAATCAAAAGAGGCGGCAATCAACCCTGATTTCTCTCTATCTATACAGGATGTACTCGATTTCGAGGAAAACCATGGCACAATCGAAGCGGGCACGTTTGTCGCTTTACGCACCGACTGGAGCAAGCGCTGGCCGGATAAAGAGGCTTTCAACAACAAAGATGAAGAAGGCAATAACCGTATTCCCGGCTGGGGCTATGAAGCTTTGAAGTTTTTGTTCGAGGAAAGGCAGATCAAAGCCGTCGGCCATGAAACATTCGATACCGATTCGGCGGCCGACTTCCGCAAAAACGGGGAACTTGCCGGTGAATACTATGTGCTGTCGCAGGATACCTATCAAATCGAGCTGATGAATAATCTGGACAAGCTGCCTCCTAAAGGGGCAATCATCTTCAATATTGTGCCGAAACCCGAAAAGGCCTCCGGCTTCCCCGTGCGTTCATTTGCGATTTTGCCTTGATTTGATTACATATACCAGATGAAAAGGAGCTACTTTCCGGCTCCTTTTTTCCTGCCAAGTTCCGATTCGTCTCTTCATAAATTGGTCTGCTATTCTATGGCGATCTGTTTGATAACGGATAGGGAAATGTGTCGAAAAATACGAAAAAGGGTAAATGTTCCCTACCAAAGAAAACAGGAGGCATAGAATGGATAAATATATCATTAACGTATATGAAGATGAACATTCGGCAGCAGTTGCGATTGAGGAGTTTAAGAAGAAAGGCTATACCACTGATGAGATGTCTGTTATCGCCAACCAGACGAATGAATTATCGAATGTGACACAGGAAGTGAAATCTTCATCGGTGGACGGAGCCATTGCCGGTGCGACCACGGGGGGAGTGATCGGGATGGCCGGTGTGCTGGCAGGCTTGCCAGCTGTATTTGTCCCTGGAATGGGAGCCGTATTGGCAGCAGGCTCTATTGCCAGCATGCTGGGCGGTGCATATGTAGGGGCCAAGTCAGGCCAAGGGGGATTATTCAAATCGCTGTCGGATATCGGCCTATCAGATGAAGAAGCCCAAGCATATTCTGATGCGGTCGAAGATGGCAAGTTCCTTGTCATCATCCATCCGAAATCGACCTCATCCTGAAAGCTTTTCCT
>CAKQBC010000060.1 GCA_934215995.1 uncultured Bacillus sp.
GAGCAAGAAAAGCAAACTCTGCTTTGGGTACAACACTATTCGAAACAGGCTACAACCACGTGCAGGAAAGCTGGACGGAAGTTCGTGCAACACGCGAAGAATTGGCGAAAGTCGTGAAAGTCCAAGCCACATTTACTTCCAACGGAGCATCCTACACAACTAGTGCCGAAGTAAAATAATAAGTTTATGCGTATTAAAAGGCTCTATGGAGAACATTCCGTAGAGTCTTTTTTTACAGGAACGGAGACGGCTCAGCGGGTAAGATCTTTCGCTTCCTTCGAATGCCTTACGTACGGAATCACAAAATCCTACCGATTCAGGTTTTAGTATTTTCCTATGAAAAAGCGTGTGCGGCGTTTGATTATGCCGTTCGATGTAGTAAAATTGTTTATATTTTGGTAAAATATAAGAGAAATTGGAAGAAATTCAACAAATAATACGGGGGCATCCTAAATAATGTTATCCTTTTTGCAAAAAGACAACTCTACCAAGAAACTCAGACGCTACTATAAAATTGTCGATAAAATCAATGCACTGGAATCTAAATATGAATCCTATTCCGACCAGCAATTAAAGGACATGACTCCTTTCTTCAAAACGGAACTGGAAAACGGGAAAAACATAAAAGATATCATCCCAGATGCTTTCGCCGTCGTCCGCGAAGCATCTAAACGTGTTCTCGGCATGCGCCATTTCGATGTCCAGCTCATCGGCGGCCTTGTCCTTTCGGAAGGCCATATATCCGAAATGGCAACCGGCGAGGGAAAAACACTTGTCGCTTCCCTGCCGAGCTACCTTCGCGCACTTGAAGGCAAAGGCGTCCATGTCATCACAGTCAATGATTACCTCGCGCGCCGCGACCGGGATATCATCGGAAAGATCCACGAATTCCTCGGCTTGACTGTCGGGCTCAATGTCCCCCTCTTGCAGCCGGAAGAAAAGAAAGCAGCCTATCAGGCAGATATCACGTACGGCGTCGGTACCGAATTCGGCTTCGATTATCTCCGCGACAATATGGTGTACAGCCCGGCCGATAAAGTACAGCGCCCATACCACTTCGCCATCATTGATGAAGTGGACAGCGTACTGATCGACGAAGCGAAAACACCGCTGATCATCGCCGGCAAAATGCAGGCGAGCGCCGATCTGCACTATATATCTGCGAGACTCGCAAAGTCGTTTGAAAAAGATGTCCATTATACATTCGATGAAGAAACGAAAGCGACGAGCCTGACTGATGAGGGAATTGAAAAGGTCGAAAAAGCTTTCGGCGTCGATAACCTGTATGAACTGGAGCACCAGACTTTGTACCACTATGTGATCCAGGGCGTACGTGCCCATGTGATGTTCAAAAGGGATGTCGATTATATCGTGAAAGAAGGGAAAATCCTCCTTGTCGATATGTTCACCGGACGCATTATGGAAGGGCGTTCCTTAAGCGATGGCCTGCACCAGGCAATCGAAGCGAAGGAAGGCTTGGAAATCACGGAAGAAAATAAAACACAGGCATCGATCACCATCCAGAACTATTTCCGGATGTACCCGATGCTCTCCGGCATGACCGGCACTGCGAAAACGGAAGAGAAAGAATTCATGCAGGTTTACGGCATGGAAGTGTACCCAATCCCGACTAACCGGCCAAAGATCCGGGTCGACCGCCCGGACCGCGTGTATAAAACCATCGAACATAAATATGAGGCGATGACCAAAAAGGTGATTGAATGCCACAGCAAAGGGCAGCCTGTATTAATCGGGACCACCTCCATCCTTCAGTCCGAAAAAGTGGCCGAGTATCTGAAAAAAGAAAACCTGACATTCGAGATCCTCAATGCGAAAAGCGTCGAGCAGGAAGTCCGGCTCATTTCACTCGCTGGCCAGCCTGGCCATATTACAATCGCAACAAACATGGCAGGTCGAGGCACCGATATCCTGCTTGGAGAAGGTGTTGCCGAGCTTGGCGGTCTTTTCGTTCTTGGAACTGAAAAACATGAAAGCAGGCGTGTCGACAACCAGCTGAAAGGCCGCTCCGGACGCCAGGGCGACCCGGGTGAAAGCGAGTTTTACATTTCCCTTGAAGATGATATGTTCAGGCGCTTCGCCAGTGAAGAAATCGAAAAAATGAGCGACAAAATCAAAACGGATATGACCGGTCTGATCACAAATAAAAATATCCATGAGTTTGTCGACAAGACGCAGAGAATTGTAGAAGGCTCCAACTTCAGCCTGCGCGAATACAACTTGAAGCTCGATGACGTCATCAATGAACAGCGGAACATCATTTATTCGCTGCGTGATAAAATCATCTCCAACGCCGAACTGACTGATCTGGCGGCAAAAATGGTCACACTTTCAGTTGAGAACGCCATTGCACAGCATTGCCCTGAGGAAGCTGATACTGAGGATTGGAATTTAAGTGAATTGGCGTTGGAATTGAACAGCCTCCTGCCGGGGCACAATATCTCCATCCCTGAAGACGTACGCAGCATCAAGGAAATTGAGAAACTGATCAAGCCGTTTATGGATTCTAATATCGAGGGTATGAAGGCTAAAACAGGGACAGATTTTGAAAATGGCTTGAAGTATGCGATGGTGTCTGTGCTTGATTATGAATGGATCCGCCATATCGAGCATATGACGCGCCTGAAAGAAGGAATCGGGCTCCGCTCTTACCAGCAGGAGGACCCGATGCGCCTGTACCAAAAAGAAGGACTCGAGCTCTTTACAACAGCCTACAACAAAATCGCCAAGAAAACAGCGCTTGAAGCCGCCCACCTAATGCAGATTGCAGTTGATTAAGGAGAGCCGCTTCATAAAGCCGATGTTAAAGGAGGAAACAAAATGCTTTCCATTTTCCGAAAGAACAACAAAGAAAAGCTGAAAAAAGAGGGCAAGGACAGTACCGTTTCATCAGAAGAAATCGTGAACGAAACCGACCAACAGACCGCTCCCGAGGAAAAGATCGATACGGAGCTTTCCTTCCACCCTTCCTGGGATGTGCCCGCTGAGCAAACATATGTATACCGGTTCTTGAACAATGAATTGGAGCCGTTGAAACCGAACCACATCTCATTGGCAGGCATCGAGCTTCGCATGGAGGAAGGACAAGCCGTCGCAATCGCCTTTATGCGCAACAGCCTGAACAAGGGGATTACGTTCGAAAAGGTCACACTGCTGCTATTGGATGAGCAGGAAGAAATGATCGCACGCCATGAATTTGATCTGTCAGAGCTGGGCGAAATTCCTGGGCGAAGCAGCAGGCCTTGGCAGTTTGTCTTCCCTGCCTCCTCCCTGCGCAAACAGGATTTCTCAACGACCGGGTGGAAAATCGCATTTGAAATCAAGCAGAAGCATTCCTTGGACCTCGAGGAATTGTGGAACACAAGCTTGAGCACAGAGGATAAGAATAAGCTGAAGGACCTGATCGATAAACTGAACCCGCCTAAGGAAGGCGAAGTCAATTTCATGGGCTTACAGGCATCGCTGCGTGACAATGGCGACTTCCATGTTACCGTACTGATCCGGAATGGCAGCCCGAAAAACATCAACATTCAGCAGCTGCCCCTGCAAGTGACGGATGCTGCCGGCGACCTGGTCGCAAAAGGCGGTTTCCAGCTGAATGACCTGCAGGTTAAAGCAAACACGACAAAGCCATGGACATTCATCTTCCCGGCATCACTCGTTCAAAAGAAAGACCCGGACTTAAGCAAATGGACGGCAGCAGCCGTACAAGGATTATGGAAAAAGCACACCGATTGATCCGGTGTGCTTTTTTGATTGTTTAATAGTTTGCCATCAATTCATCCAAATAGATCAATCCGGCATTTTTATTGTTGGCGCTCGGCTCTGCCACATACAGGCTTTCTACGGTGATTGGATACTGGATACCGGCCGGGAGCTTCGCTGTCTGCAATCTCCATTCGCTCTTCCAGTCCAATTTGCCCTGCTGTGTGAAATCAAGGTAATACACTTTTCCGCTCTTATCCTTGATGCTTCCCCTCAGCCAGTGTTTCTTGGCGTCCGCCCATACCCAGACAGACAAGGACTTGGGTTCATTCGGCACTGTCAGTTTCGATACAGGCTTCATATACGATGCGGAGGTGCCTTGTATGATTTTTGTGAAGTCATACTTGATGCCGATATAGCCGGTGCCCCCCTTTTTCAGGTTTGCGTTATTGTTCTGAATAAGGGTTGTATACGATTTGGCGCTTGTCGCCTGCCACTGCTTTACATCATCCAGGCTGGAGACAACGACTGGCTTGGAAACGACCGTTACCGGAATAGAAATCTGTTTGTTCCCCAGTTTAGCAATCAGACTTCCGAATCCGTCCTTTCCGGCAGTGAAAGTTCCATCCTGTTTGATTGACCCGATGTCCCCCTGAACGCTCCACTTCAGTTGCCCGGCATCATACAGCATTGCTTTGCCGGTGGCATTATAGGCTGTGATTGTTACTTTCTGGGTCTTCCCTTTGCTGAGGCTGACCGATTTGACGTCTCCAGCCAATCTTGCAGGCTGCTCCTCAACTGTAATCGGGAATCTGACAGTTACGTTGCCGCTTTGGATCACGACGGCTCCGCTACCTGCCTGTTCAGCAATGAACTGATTCTGTACCATGCGGCCCACGCCGCCTGTCACTGAATACGTAACGTTGCTTGCGTTCACAACATTATTATAATCATCCAAGACCGAGGTTACATTGTATGTGTTTTTCGCTCCGGCAAGGAATGTGTTATACCTTCCCTGCGTAGCCGTCATCTTGCGGGCCGGTCCTGTCGGCGCTGTGCTGATGGCATGGAGTGTCGCCGAAACAGCCCGTTCCTTGCCGTCAGCCGGCTTGTTGAGTAGAGTGGCATACTGGTTTCCGGGCATCCTTGCTGCAAGGGCTGTCGAACCGCCGCCATCCAGATTAATAGCTTGATAGACTCCGAGAGATGACAGGTAAGCGGCGAACTCCTTCAAGGTCATGCCCTTGCTGTTCCCTTTCGAGTCGACGGTCACCATAGAGACCTTCTTGCCTGTACTGTCGATTGTCACAGCTGTTCGGGCTGTCCGGACGGCTGCGCTGGAATGCTGAATATTGGTTTTTGCCTTGCCGCCCTCTACGAGAACCGGGCCGCTTGCAAGGATGAATTCAGCGCCTTGCCATTCTTTGTTGATATTCATTTCAAGGGTGACCTCGTCACCGATTTGCATATTCTTCAAGTCCTGCATTTTCGCGCCGTGCGCTGATAAAACAAATCCATTGGATGACGGGATTTTGCTTGCGCCTGATTGCCCGTATGGGCGGATGGCAGACACGGTTCCTGTTATTTTTTCACCGAATGCCAGCTCCTGGTCGACCGACTTCGGCAGCCCGGTTACGACTACTTCATAGCCGGCAGAGCTTGTCCGAGTGTCGCTATGGCGGAAACTTGATGTATAAATGATGCTTTTGTCATTCGGCCGGCTCCTATTGTAATTGTTGATTGATATCGTCTTTCCATTGTGGGTAACGGCTATGTCAATATCGGCATTCTTGATCTGTGCCTTTTTATCCTTCGTCAGGCCGAAGCTTGAATCGGCACCAGCCGGTGTTCCCAAGTAGGCGATCCGGTCATTCTGCGCCAAAAGGAAGGCTGGCTCGCCCGTGTTGACATGGAAAAAGGACGCATTGACAGCACCAACGACCTGATGGCCTTCCCTTGTATGGGTCTTGGCCTGGTTCGTGACGGTCATGCGTTGTGTAAGCGGTGTTGATGTCCCTATATCAATAGTAGAATACGAGTTATTGAGATCAACATTAATCCGATTGACGAATTGGCTTTTGTTCGAAATGACAGACTGGTTGGATTCCAGCATGATTCCCGGAGTCAGAGCCGTTGTTTTGGCGAAAGCCTCCCCTGCAAAAAATACTGTGCCGACGCTGAGTACTGTAAGTGCTGCAATTTTTTTGAATTTCAAATCTGTAACAATCCTCCTGTTTTATTTCCTATTCCTTACATTACAATATTTTACATGTAAAAACCAGGATATAAAACATTACTATTTTCCTATTTATAGAGATAGACAGACAAAACAAAAAAGATGTCTGCTACGGAGCAGACATCTTTTTTGCCTTCGACCAACCTTTGACCTACTTCTATCGTATTACAAAACGGAATGGTGTTACACTAAATATTTTATCACATGGATAATTGATTACAAGATAATTATGAAAATATTTCTTTAATTGGATAATTTATCCTTTTGCTAGAAAGAGAGAAGGATTACGAGCCCTTCTCCCCTTCTCCTTATTGCCTCATATGGACTTTAAAGGTGTACGGCTGCATGCTGGCATTGCCATTCGCATCAGTGACTTTCGCCTGGTATTTTCCTTTTTTCAAGGTAGCCACGAATTCCTCGCTATCGTTCAATCCGTATGAATCTGATTTCTTGATCAGCTTGCCGTTCTGATAAATCTCGATGACGCCATTCGTTTCCTTGCCGGCATCAAGCTTCACCTTGTAGACAGCCTGTTTCTTGATTTCAAAATTGAACCAGTCATCATCCCCGCCATTGATACCCGCATTGAAGCTGGCTTTGGCAGATTGCATACGCCCGGAAGTTTTCAGGGTGATCGGCTTCGCTTTCGTGGATTCATCCTTCGTATTCACGGATGATACTGTCAATGTGTAAGGCAGCATCGACATAGGAATCATTCCAAAATGCATCGCTTCTGCAACAACGAAATAACCTTTTCCTTTTTTGGCTTTGAAGGACCCTGATGTGAAGTCAGAATTAGCATACAGCAATGCTTTAACCATCCACGCTATTTCCTGGTCATCCATATCCAATTTGCCGTTATTGTTGCTGTCTTCATATACGGTCGGGACACCAAAATAACCTTCCAAAAGCTCGGCAGGGTAAGCTTTTTTCATGGCGCTTGTCGCTTTTCCTACTTCAATAGATACCATTTTTATACCATTATCGGTGGCTTTGTAATAGTATGGATCGACATCATAAGGCATGGCAAAATTACCATTTACCTTTTTATTCGGCATTTTGGCCGGATTGTTTGCAGTACTCGGTTCATAAGAATCTGTCGGATTATTAATCACTTTTTTCGTTGAAAGTTTATACGGTTCAAAGGATAAAGTTGGGGCATCCCAGCCATTCTGAACGAGAATCAGATACTTTTTGCCTTTTTCGAATCCAGTATACATTTTTTCTTTCCCTTTTATATTAAAACCGCTCCAGTCGACATTATCGCCGATCCAATTGATCGAAAGGACTTCTGTTTCATCATCATGCATCTCTTCTACATATTCGTAGATTTCCACGATTGGAATCACATTTTCTTTATTTGAAAGAGTCAGCTCATACAGGGCTGTTTCATTGCTTTCAATTACATATCCATCCATGTCTTCCCCGCTCTGCAAGTATCCTGACACAGTAGAGCCTGCTTCATAAGAATTGGATCGTTCAAACAGACGATTCACGAACGCGTTCTGCTCTTCGAAGTATGGATCCAATTCATCAGCTGCGCTTTTATAGGCAGCCATCACGGTTTCGGCTGTCGGCGGCTCTTCTTCCTCAATATCCTCTATCTCCTCAATGATTTCCTCATCATATACAGTCATATCCAGCTGATCTTCATCCTCCGGCAAAACCGTGCTGTCCAGGCTCACTGTATACGGGAATAAGGACGATTCACTTGCTCCCTCCTTCAATTTGCCTATAACAATATCAGAGAATAGATCCTCGAAGAAAAAGAAATTTCCGTAATCCTGGGCATTTCCTCCGACAGTCAAAATGTACTCACTGCCTGCCTCTGCATTAAAAGTTAAGCGTTCAGCCTCTCCATTGCCTCCGTTGTTCGCATACTGGTCAGGACCGTATCCGACATACTCTTCAAGGATTGCCTGTTTCTCTTCCTCGGTGAGTCCTTCCTCTTCAGCAAACATGCCGGTTATATTATAGAGCCCCAATTCCGTATTCAATCCAGGTATGCCAGGTGTCTGGATACGGATCAGCTGGTCAGTATCGCTTGTGAAACGGAAGTAATCCATATCGCTTTCATCCCCAGCCAATGTATAAGGGCCTGCTGCTTTCTCCGGAATAGAGAGTTCAATCATGTTTTCAACTGTTGATTCATCCTCCGGCAGCTTGTCCGCTTTTTCGATTGTCAATTTGTAGGATGCCGCTTTCTTGCCTGAGTTATCGAAGTTGCCATTCACGTCTTTTATTCCAACTGCCATAGTCCCGTTTTCGGGTGCTTGCAGCAGTTTCGCTTCCATGCTTCCGTCCTGCGTGCGGTTCACTTCCTCCGACTGCACCAATTTATTGGATTCATCAAAGAAATGCACCATTATTTTCGAATCATAGTTTTTGGCGCCTTCGAGCTTCGTTTGGATATATTCCCCGCCTGCTACATCGAACTTGATCCAATGCTGCTCATACGGTTTTGTGATTGCCCAATCCTTCGCAACTTTTTCCGAGGCATCCACCAGGACTGCTTTCTTCAGGACTTCAGATGCGGACCAGTCTTGTTTTACATAAGAAGGAAGCTTCTTCACGTCATATGACAATGCCTTAACAGGGTTGACAAGCCCGTTGGCATATTTCGTATCATATCCTTTATCGCCCAGGTCATCCGCAGTCTGTTCCAGTATGTATTCAACCTGTGCAGGCGTTAGGTTCGGATGCTTGCTCAAAAGCAATGCCGCTGCACCGGCAACTACCGGCGAAGCCATAGACGTTCCGCTCATATTTGTATAGGAAGAGCTTTTCCCATCATAATACGTGCTATATACGTCCTCACCCGGTGCCACGACATCAACAGAAGGGCCGTATGTGGAATAAGAGGACAGTTTTTTACTGCTGTTTGTCGAGCCTACACTGATGACGCCTTCATACACTGCCGGATAATTGATTGTGTCATCGCCATCGTTCCCGGCTGCCGCAACAACAACTACCCCTTTGCTGATCGCATATTTGACCGCTTCTTCAACCAATGGAGACGATACATAGCTTCCAAGGCTCATATTAATGACCTTGGCCTTTTTTTGGACGGCCGTCATAATCCCTTCAGCAAGCACATAATCCGTGCAATAGTAATCATCGAACACATCAATCGGCAAAATGTTTACATTGTTGGAAACACCATATCCGCCTTCGCCATTCCCTTTCTTGGCACCAATGATCCCGGCAACATGGGTTCCATGTGAAGACGGAGCCATTTGGCTGGCCGGATTGGCGACATTCGTACCAGGAAGAAGAGTCCCTTTCAAATCAGGATGGCTGGAAATGATGCCGGTATCAATGACCGCGACGGTGACCTTGTTTTTCCCTGCGAGCTTTTGAGCTTTTTCAATCTGCAGCATAGACAGATGGTATTGCTGACTCGCTTTCGGGTCTTCGAGTGAAAGCGGTGTGAACAGTCCGCTCGGCTGAACCGATTCAACCTTCCCTATTTTTTGATAGGTCGCCATTACTTTTTTGAGGTTCTTTTTGTTTTTTACTCTGATAACCGCATAGTCCATTTGCTTAATATTGCGGACCAATGTGCCTCCTGCCGCTTTATGTTCTGCGGCTGATAAAGGCTTTTTGTATTTAATCGTGAAGGTATCTTCGCTGAACTTTTGTTTTTGCGTCTCTCTATTGTCTTTTTGAAGATCTTTTGATGCGGCCGGCTGGTTTGCCAGCGATTTGTTTGTCACGGCCAACGAAGTTGACGGTAGCGCAGTTGAACCGAGCAGCATCGCACTGAATCCGATTGCCGTCAGTACTTTGAATGGTTTTTTCATTTGACTCCCCCTGTTAATTTCAATATTTTTCCTATTCATAGTATAGACGATTGATAGAGGAAAAAGTCGCTAAAATATTAAATGTTTTACAAATATTACAAAATAGGAAAAAGGGATTATTAAATTAGCAAACAATAAAAAGACAGCATAGACCTAGCTAAACTGGACTTATGCTGCCTTTAAATTTTATAAACCAATTTTCTTCTTGAATGAAGTAAGTGTATCTTTCGGGACAATGATCTGCCTATTCAGCAGCATCCGTTCATCCCCAAGTTTGACA
>CAKQBC010000061.1 GCA_934215995.1 uncultured Bacillus sp.
ACCTTATCCAGCAGGGCCATATCAGCCCTCCCTGTTGTATGGTAACGGATTGCGGATAAAACTTCCCGATCCGAAATGCCTGCTTCCTCACGTACAAGAAAAGCGCCCACCGGTGCATGCCAAAGTTCCGGGTGAAACTCGAGTAAATCTTTAGGCATATTTTGCTCCAAAATGATCCTCTTCATTTCTTCTTCCGGCCTAAATTTAGCATAATCATGAAAAATCGCAGCAAGCTCCGCTTTTTTAGGATCGGCTCCGTATTTTTCAGCAAGCGCTATGCTCGTTTCCATAACCCCGATTGTGTGGATATAACGTTTTTCTGTCAATTGCCCTTTTACAATAGCCAAAGCTTTATCACGATTCATATAAAGAGTTCTCCTCTATATATTTCTCTACTTCCGGTACGACGAAGTAAGAGATTGACTCACCCCTTTTCACCTTTTCCCTTATAAGGGAGGATGAAAGGTCAACCCGGGGCGCCTCAACCAAAATAACATTGTAGGGAGTTTCCGTCGTATGGTTCGTTCTTTCGACACCGACAAACTGGACAAGCTTTTCAAGCTCCTCCACCTTGTGCCATTTCGGCAAGTATTCAATCATATCGGCCCCGATTATGAAGAAGAATTCCGTGTCTGGTTCTCTTTCCTTCATAAGCTTCATTGTATCATACGTATATGAAGTGCCTTCATTCTCCATCTCAAACAATTCCAGGGAGAATTTCGGCTGCTGCCTGATCGTCAATTGTATCATATCAGCACGCTGGCTGTTTGCGACGTGCTCAGTCTTCTTTTTGTGGGGCGGGGTATTATTGGGCATGAAGCGGACTTCATCAAGCTTCAGCTGATCCAACACTGTATTTGCCATAATGGCATGTCCGATATGGGGAGGGTCGAACGTTCCTCCCATTATTCCCACCTTCTTCATTTTGATGCTGGAAGAGTGATTTGTTTATTTTCTTTTGATTCTTTGTATAGGACGACCGTCAGGCCGATCAGCTGCACCAGCTCCGCCTTTGTGCCCGCCGCCAATTCTTCAGCTACAGTATGTTTATCAACATCGCAGTTTTGAAGGATGCTGACTTTGATCAATTCCCTTGCTTCAAGCGCATCTTCGATTTGCTTGATCATGTTTTCATTCACTCCGCCTTTTCCCACTTGAAAAATAGGTGTCAGGTGGTGGGCCTGTGAACGTAAAAATCTTTTCTGTTTACCTGTTAACATTTGTTAACCTCCTAATTTATCCAAAACAATTTTCTTCATTCTTTCAAGATCCGGGTTCTTCCCGGTCCATATCTTAAATGCCAGCGCCCCTTGCCCTATGAACATGGGCAGACCGTTTTGGATGCGGGCTCCCTTTCCCTTCGCTTCCCTAAGCAATCGAGTCTCAAGGGGATTGTAAATGATGTCACTTACAAACGCATCCGCCTGCAAATTGGCCAAGTCGATCGGCATCTCTTCCGTTTTCGGCTCCATGCCGATGGATGTGGTGTTTATAATCAAGCTATAGCGAGATAAACCATCTTCTGCTTCGGGCAGAGACAGGGCCTTAGAAGACGCCCCATTTGGGTTTCCGGAAATCAGCGCTTCTGCCCTTTCCTTTGTTCTGTTGCAAACATCAATAGAAATGAGCCCTTCGCTGATCAGCGTATAGTAAATTGCTCTTGCCGCCCCGCCGGCACCTATAATCAAGGCACGGTGATCTTTAAGCGGTCCATCAAGCCCCGAAATCAGACCGGACACAAATCCGAGCCCATCCGTATTGTAGCCTGTATAGCCCCCATCTTCCAGGATTACCGTATTGACGGCCCCTATAGTAGCCGCTAAGGGATCGATTTTGTCCAGGAAAGGCATAATGGCCGTCTTATGCGGAACAGTGACATTAAAGCCTTTCACACCCAATGCCATCATTCCTTTGACTGCAGTCCCCAAATCGCCCGGTTTCACATGAAAAGCATGATAATGGGCATCAATGCCCATCGCCCCAAAAGCATCATTATGCATATCAGGCGACATGGAATGCGCAATCGGGTCGCCAATCACTCCGTATAAACCCTTCATTTCCTCCACCCGCTTTTATCTTTGTTTATCTATCTGCCTGCACTGTATCTTTTAGATCAATGATTTTCTGACCATGACTGAAACGCCTTTCGGCACATGGGCAACTACTTTTGCACCAGGTTCACTGATTGTGATCCATCCGAGCCCGGAGAATACGATATCCATCTTAGGCTCTTTCAATGAAAAGGCATGTGCCACAAGCGGCACAGGTTTGCCGTCTTCCAGTACACTCGGGGCCAAAAGGCCGCCTGCATGCTCTTCATATAATTGTTCCGCCTTTTCCAGCTTCGTCCGGTGTATGCCGATTTCATTGGAAAGATAGCAAGTGAATGAACGTCTTCCACCGGACACATAATCAAACCGGGCCAATCCTCCGAAGAAAAGGGTCTGCTCCTCGTTCAGTTGGTATACTTTCGGCTTGATTTCTTTTTTCGGCGTAATGACTTTCAGGTCTTTCCCTGACACATAATGTGCCATTTGATGATGGTTGATAATTCCCGGCGTATCCATCAGTGCATGCCCATCATCCAATGGGATTTCAATAATGTCCAGTGTAGTTCCCGGGAAATGGGAGGTCGTTATGACATTCCCTTCCCCGCTCACCTGTTTGATGATCCGGTTGATGAACGTCGATTTGCCGACATTTGTACAGCCAACCACATAGACATTTTTGCCGTTTCTGAAGTGTTCAATCGCTTCAATCGCCTCTTCAATGCGCGCTCCCTTCGCTGAACTTACCAAAAGGACATCCACCGGTTTAAGGCCCAGTTCCTTCGCGCTTTGTTTCATCCAGTTAATTAGCTTATTCGGCTTAACCGATTTCGGCAGCAGGTCTGCTTTATTTCCTATCAACAGTACAGGGTTGTTCCCAACAAAACGATGTAAGCCTGGAAGCCAACTACCATTAAAATCAAAAATATCCACAATCTTCACGATCAGGGCATCATTGCGGCCGATTTCATGCAATATTTTCAGGAAGTCATCGTCTGTCAGCGATATATCCTGGACTTCATTGTAGTTTTTCAGCCGAAAGCAGCGCTGGCAAATAATCTGTTCTTTTTCCAAAGCTGATTTCGGGGCATATCCCATTTCACCGGGATTTTCTGTCTGGATTTCGATTCCGCATCCGATGCATGATATCTTTTCTGTATTTGTCACTCTGTTTATTCCTCCCAATTAAGCATTCCTTTTCTTCTTAAGAAGGCAAAAATCCGCCTTTCCACTGTGCGGTTAATGCGGGTGAAGAATCCGTCCGACTGCGCGACCGGCACAACAAGGATTGTATGGAATCCGTTTCTGTTCCCGCCGAGCACATCCGTCAGCAGCTGGTCGCCGATCACTACCGCTTCTTCCCTTTTGATGCCCATCTGTTTAATTGCCTTGCGGAACGCACGTCCCATCGGCTTTCTTGCCTGGAAAATGAAAGGGATTTGAAGGGGGTCGGCAAATGAGCTGACTCGCCTTTCATTATTATTGGAAACAATCGTCACTAAAATGCCATGCGATTTCATTTCTTCGAACCACTCGATCAATTTAGGGGTGGCATTCGGCCTGTCCCACTCCACAAGCGTATTGTCAAGGTCCGTGATGATTCCTTTTATTCCCGCATCCTTCAATTTTTGCGGCGTTATATCAAATATGCTTTTCACATGCTCACTTGGTAAAAATAGCTTCAGCATTGATTGCACTCCTATCATTCCTATAAATTCACCGTAATCCATCATACCTAATTTTTTCTCTACTTTCAAAACAATAATGGACCTTCATACGGGTTTGGGAGTTTCCCCTTTTTTCCTTAGATTCCCTCTAATCACCGGCTTCAACCGAAAACACATTGATTCGTCCCATAAAAAGTGACGGTGAACGGTTTTATTCGAAAAACTTTTCGACAAAAAGCCGGCTTCACACACCTGTGGATAATTTTATTCACAATATCCACTCCATGCTTGTTCATTTTAACGTAGTTATAAACAATTTAACCACAGCTTATCCACCAATGGCTGTGGATAATCAGAACGGTTGTTCTATGCGTTTAAGTCTGGTAAAGTTTGGATATAAGGAAGTGGAACCTACTATTATATGTATCGTTACATTTCCTATGCCAAATTTCTCACGGAGGTGAATAACCGTTCAGGTTGCAAATGATGAATAAATTATCCGATGACTTGCTGATTGAATCGTACACTAAGGCAAAACAGTTGAACTTAAGTCTCGATTTCATCCGTTTGATGGAAAGTGAAATTCACCGACGAGCCCTAGCACACAAGATTAGAATCCCTTCGTAAAAATAAAGATCTATAGTGATTGCCATCCAGCCTGATTTGCTTTTGCAAACCAGGCTTTCATTTTATCCTTTCAATTCACCAAGGCTTTCCCCCATTTTTACTTCTTCAGGTCCTTTCAGGCCATCCCTCAAATGGAATGTACCCTTTTCAAACAACAGGACGACTGTTGAACCGAAACTGAAATAAGCAAACTCGCCGCCTTTTTGCAGGCGGTCTCCCTCGTCCGTCAATTCAATACTGTTCACGAACATGGCACCGACCTTCACCACCGCCACATAACCGGATGCATGCTTGATTTCAGTTATGACACGATAGTTTTTGGACAATGGCGCCTTACCGTATTTCATGCCCAATTTGTTTACGGGGTATGATTTGCCCCCAAGCGTCCATCTTTTTGTCACTTCTCCTGTAACCGGGGCATGGATACGGTGGTAGTGGCTCGGGCTCAGGTACAGGACCATATAGGAGCCTCCTATATATTTCTCCAATGCGGCATCATCGCCCAGCATTTCCTCGATGGAATAAATTTTCCCTTTCACCCTTATGTTCTTATCCGCCTCTATCTCTCCAAAATCTTCGAATACGGCATCAACCGGGCTGACGACACCATGCTCGGCGGGATCGACCAGCCGGGCTTCGCTTTTCAGCTTTCTCGTAAAAAGCTCGTGCAAGGACATGAAGTCTCCCTGCTTTCCTTCAACCTCATCCATGTTAAGCCTGTACACTTTCCTATAGGAGTTAATGAGCGCCCGACTTTTCGGGGAGCGGCTGAATTTCATCAAAATAGAGGAAGAGAGTTTGTTGTTTGTTAATTCAATGAATAATCTATATAATAACTTCATGGCAGCTCCCTCATTGTAAAATAATTCAATTTCCACTTGCATAAGGTGCAAGTTTTAAAATATTATTATACAATAAGCATGTGTGCTGTGTCTCTTGCAATCCGGTCAAAAAGGAGTGATTAAATGTTCTTGTCGGATGTATTAGATCAAACCATTAAGAAAATCAAGTCAAACACTGCAAACCTTTTGACTCTGACGAACTTATCCCTAGGCGGCCTTGCTGTATTGGCCGGCATAAACGATAATTTGAATATCAGTCTTTTACTTATATTTATTGCGGCGCTTTGCGATCGCTTCGATGGGCTAATAGCCCGTAAGTTCAATTGTGAATCCGAGCTCGGGAAACAGCTGGATTCAATGAGTGATATCATATCATTCGGGGTTGCCCCCGCCCTTCTGATTTATCAGGCGGTATTAATTGATTTTGGCGCCTCAGGTATGTTCTTCACAATCTTTTATATTGGATGCGGAGCGTTCCGCCTGGCAAAATTCAATATTACCGAAAGCAAAGGATATTTCACCGGGCTGCCGATTACTGCTGCCGGATGCCTTGCTACGTTGAGTTATCTGGGCATTGAAGCATTCTCACCGATTGTCTATCCTTATTTGATGACATTGCTGGCTTTATGCATGGTCAGCCCATTCAAAATCAAGAAAATCTAACCAAAGAAAGGACCTGGGCCCAAAGCCTCAGGTCCTTTCTTGTCTTATTCAGCAACAGAAGTCAATTCCAGGAACTCCTCAATATCTTTCACACATGACCGGACCGCTTTTTCCCAGAAAGACTTTTGGCGGATATCTTCTCCCAAATGTTTCATCACGAGGTCTTCTGTCTTCATGGAACCGGTATCCTTCAGGAGATTGATGTAATTCCCTTCAAAATCCCCATCTGACTCTATGGCCAGTTCATAAATGCCCAAAGAGAACAAATAGCCGAATGTATAAGGGAAATTATAGAACGGCGTAGAAGTGATGAAGAAATGCAATTTCGATGCCCAAAAGGCCGGATGATACTCTTCCAATGCCCCGTAGTAGGCTTCCTTCTGTGCCTCTTCCATCAGCTCATTTAATCTGCCTGCCGGTACCGCCCCCCGCTTCCTTTCCTCATAAAACCTTGTTTCAAACAGGAACCTGGCATGTATATTCATAAGCAAGGCAATGGTGCGCTGAATCTTATCCTCAAGCATCGCGATCTTCTCCTGCCCATCGGCTGCTTCAGCCACTGCCGCTGACGATACAATCATTTCGGCAAACGTCGAAGCCGTTTCGGCAACGTTCATCGCATAATCCCTATTGAGCGGATGAATATCCCGCAAAGCGTATGAATGGAAAGCATGGCCGAGTTCGTGCGCAAGCGTCGAAACATTGTTCAATGTTCCGGAATAGGTCATAAAAATACGGGATTGGCCGCTTTCCGGCAATTCTGTACAAAAACCTCCAGGACGTTTATTCGGGCGGTCTTCCGCTTCAATCCACCGATCTTCAAAAGCCCCTTTTGTGAAAGCCGTCAATTGCTCCCCGAATGTCCCGAAATGTTTCAGTATGAAGGCCGCCCCTTCATCATATGCCATCTTTAGTTGTGTTCCATTCGTCAAAGGCGCTTCAAGATCGTACCAGCTCAGCTTTTCCACACCGAGGATTTCCGCTTTGCGCTGCAGAAATTTTGCCATCATCGGTTTTGCATCATTGATGGCAGCCCACATGCTGTCCAGTGTTTCCCGGTCCATCCTGCTGATGGATAGCGGCTCCTTCAGCACATCTTCCCATCCCCGACTTTCATATACTTTCAGCCTAAAGCCCGCAAGTGCATTCAGCGTGTGGGCCAGAAGGTCTTCTTTGCTTTTCCAGGCTTTTTCCCATTCCTCAAAAACTTGCTTCCTCCTGTTACGGTCCGGACTTGCAAAAGCATTGGCAGCCTGTCCGACAGATAATTCCTCTATCCTTCCGTCAACCTCGACCGGTATTTTCAGCGACGACACAATCTTACTGTACAGCTGCCCCCATCCATGATACCCATCAACACTCAATTTCTGGATCAATGTTTCTTCCTTGACGGAGAGCTTTTCCTGCGAACGTTCTCTCGTTTCCTGCAAAATGAATGCAAGCTCCTTCAGCGAATCCTCACGTATGAAGGATTGGAAAGAATCTTCGTCAAGTGCTGCAATCCGTTCTTCAAGCTTGGTCATTATCCCCATAAAGGCTGCTGACAGACCGGTAAATTCTGATTTGAGCTGCGACGCTTTCCTGTCTGTTGTATCCTGCGCTTCTAGACAGCTTATGAATCCGCCGGATTGGCTCATCCTCACCTCAAGGTTTGCGACTTTGTCCAGCAGCTCTTTCAGCTCCCCCGCGCTGTTGCATGTCCATAATGACATTTTTTTATCCAAAGCCTCGATATCCTCTTTTATGCTCTGAAGGTATGCGGCAAACTGCGGGGAATTGCTTCCCCCTTCAAAAAATACATCCAGGTCCCACCTAGGCAAATAACCCAAATTCATCTCCTCCATTTCTCGTAACCCTGTTCTGGAAGCCTGTTATCAATTCCTCCCAGAATCATTAAATATTTCAGATTGTACAGACACAATAACAGCATACCTCACATAGACTTAAAGGTATAGGCGAATAACCCGTATCATTAACGGAGGTGGCGCAACATTGTCCGGATTACTCGCAGCACTTGGTTATGTCATGAAGGAAATTGTATTTCTCGTATCCTATGTAAAAAACAACGCCTTCCCGCAGCCCCTGTCTGCGAAGGATGAGCAAAAATACTTAAAGCTGATGGGACAGGGGAACCCGGAAGCGAGGAATATGCTGATTGAACACAATCTGCGCCTAGTTGCACACATAGTCAAGAAATTCGAGAACACGGGTGAAGACAATGAAGACCTTATATCAATCGGGACGATCGGTTTGATCAAGGCCATTGAAAGCTATTCCGACAGCAAAGGGACGAAACTGGCGACATATGCGGCACGCTGTATCGAGAATGAAATACTGATGCATTTGCGCGCAACCAAGAAGACAAAGAAAGACATCTCACTCCACGACCCGATCGGCCAGGATAAGGAAGGCAATGAAATCTCACTGATTGACGTGCTCAAGTCAGAATCAGAGGATGTCATCGACACCATTCAGCTGAATATGGAAATAGAGAAAGTGAAAAAGTATATTGATGTGTTGGATGACCGGGAAAAAGAAGTGATCGTCAACCGCTTCGGTTTAGGCCCATTCAAAGAAAAGACCCAGAGGGAAATCGCAAAAGAACTCGGCATCTCCAGAAGTTATGTATCAAGAATCGAAAAAAGGGCGCTTATGAAAATGTTCCATGAATTTTACCGCGCCGAAAAGGAAAGAAAAACGTAAACTTCAGAAACATTTATTCAGATGGGGAATATAGCGGGCAGCATACAACGCCTGCCTATAGCTGGGATAGGACCGGTATAGTTTACAGGAGGGCCATTTCAAGCCTCTCCAAAAGGAAAAGCCAATTCATTGTGTTACACAGTGAATTGGCTTTTCCTATTTATGCAGGCAATATGCTGAAGCATACGGCCTACATTTCTTCAATACTGACTTCAGTAGCAATAATAATTCCAATTACAGCCGTCACGATCAACGCAGAAACCATCATGAACATTATGGACTCCCCCTCATTGCCTGTTAAGGCAATTTTAGCATAGCGGCCGTTCACTTCAGTTTCATAAATTTGAACAAATTAGCAATAATCGGTAATTACTTCGGTGAAGCGGTTAGCCGGTATCTTCTAGAACCCATCTTTTTTCCATTCCTCTTTTGTTTACTGTTTGCATAATCATATTACCCTCCGCCTTTCTATAGTTTTTTTCCATGCTTTACATGAAATCTCTCGTTTCCATTACTTTCAGCAAATTTTCTTCTCTGAATCTTTTTGCTGTCTCTTGCTGTGCAAATTCCTCTTCCGTTTGTTTGCGCCACTGCAAAGTTACTGTAAAAAACAATAAGTTCAACGTCATTTGATCACCTCCCTTTCATCACTATCCATGCTTGCCTTTGCTCCTGCTCCGGACATCCTTTTTCCCTCCTGTCTTTTTGTTGCTTGCAGGCGTACCGCCTTGGCTGCTCTCATTTTCTTTCGTCAACTTTAGACAGAAAACAACGCAACCCTTTATTCATATGCAGCTCAGGCCGATCTGTTCTGTAAATGTGCGTGCGGCCAATTCCTGATGGGCTCAGAGCCCTTTTTTCCATGGGTCACCCCCTCTGATTGCCCTCCTGCTGCGCTGTCCGATTCTTCGCATGCACAGTCCTGTTTCTACCCGGCCATCTTATTGTCATTAAGGTAGTGACCAGCAATATGATAAACCCTAATATGAAGGGATAGACGATGCTTTTGTCATACATGACTCCCGCCAGTACAGGCCCAAGTACATTCCCTATGCTCATATAGGCATTGTTCATTCCCATCGCAAATCCCTGTTCATTGCCTGCAAGCTTGGAAACCAGCGTATTCAGCACCGGCCTCAAAATGCTTGTCGCCAAAAAGATGATCAATGTGATGGCAAAGAATAACAGATACGCTTTAGCAAATATGGAGAATAAGAATCCCGCAGCTGCCAAAGCGAGAAAACCGATCAATACAGGCCATTCCCCAAATCTGGCAACGATCCGATCCACAATGAACAATTGGAC
>CAKQBC010000062.1 GCA_934215995.1 uncultured Bacillus sp.
ATCAAATGCTGTATCCCTTTGTGAAGCGTATCGATTATGTTGTTTTTTCGTTCCTGCACTCTCATGAAGTCGAGGCTCACACCGGAAGATATCACCCCAAATTCCAGGCTTTTTTTCGTTTGCTGATAAACCTCTGCACTTCTCAGCAGAGCCTTTGATGGGATGCACCCTTTGTGCAGGCAAGTCCCGCCAAGTTTCTGTTTTTCGACGATGGCTGTTTTCAGCCCCAGCTGGGATGCGCGGATTGCCGCCACATAGCCGCCTGGCCCGCCTCCGAGCACCACTAGATCATATTCTTTAGCCATTAAACTTCCCCCTGACATTTGGAGTCATAGATACGCCATATATTTTTGCATCTTCTTCTTTCCTAAGCACCCTCAGCGCACCTTCAGCGAGGGCCTGCAATTCATTTTCACCCGGGACGACAATTACCTCTGCCATCCAATTGACCCGGTTAGAAATTAATTGTATGAAAGCTTTCCCGTAAGCAAGCCCGCCAGTAAGCACAATGCCATCGATCCGGCCTTTCAGGACAGCCGCCGAAGCCCCGATCTCCTTGGCCACCTGATAGGCCATCGCTTCATAAACAAGCTTCGCCCTGCTGTTTCCCTTGTCTATCATCCTTTCGACCTTAAGGGCATCATTGGTCCCTAAATATCCAGAGAGGCCTCCCTGCCCCACCAGCTTTTTCATGATTTCTTCCCGGTAAAAATCCCCCGAGAAGCAAAGCCGGACCAAGTCTCCGGCAGGAACTGTACCCGCTCTTTCCGGGCTGAAAGGACCGTCTCCATTCAAACCGTTATTCACATCGATCACTTTGCCCTGCCGATGTGCCCCTACTGTGATGCCGCCTCCCATATGGGCGACAATCAGGGATACGTCCTCATATCTCTTCCCAAAGTCCTGTGCCACCCGGCGCGCAACAGCTTTCTGGTTCAGCGCATGGAAAATGCTTTTCCTTTCAATTGCCGGAAAACCGGATACTCTAGCCAGAGGATCCATCTCGTCTACTACAACGGGATCGACTATATAGGCTGGGATATTCAGCCCGCTGGCTATCTCATGGGCAATCGCTCCCCCGAGATTGGAAGCGTGCTCCCCATTATATCCAGCCCGTAAATCGGCAAGCATCTGGTCATTCACAAGATACGTCCCGCCTTCGATCGGGCGGAGCAAGCCTCCCCTTCCGCATACTGCGCTTAATCTTGATACATTGATGCCTTCCCTGTCCAGCTCTTCAAGTATGACATGTTTCCTGAATTCATATTGTTCAAATATGCTGCCATATCGGTTCAGCTCTTTGTCTTCATGCCGGATTGTTCTTTCCACCAAGGGGATGTCGTCCGTAAAAACACCTATTTTGGTTGAAGTTGACCCCGGATTGATCACAAGTATTCGATGATTGTCTGCCGGCACCTGCATACCCTCCGTTATTGTTTAGACTGTTGTCGATTGTTTTGCTGCGTATGAAAAATTCCCTTGAATCCGGTGCCCTCTCCCGTTACTTCCTTAGGTTTAAAACATGTTTCGGGTTCAGCAAAAATTGGCTGCGCGAATTCTTCATTTTTTCAATCCGCTCTTCTGCCATGCGGTCTGCAGCCATATAAGTCGGAATACGGTCCCTCTTCGCGATCTCTATTACTCTTTCAATATTTTGATAGACGCCTTCCACTTTTTTGAGCGCACGTTCCCTGTTATATCCCTGCAGCTCATCGGCGACATTGATGACGCCCCCTGCATTGATTACATAATCCGGTGCATATAAAATGCCCATCTCATGGATGCGGTCCCCATGGCGGCTTTCTTTCAACTGGTTATTTGCCGCTCCTGCAATCACTTTTGCCTTCAATTGCGGAATCGTCTCATCATTGATGACAGCGCCAAGTGCGCAAGGCGCATAAATATCGCAGTCGACACTATAAATTTCATTCGGTTCAACAGCCTTAGCCCCGAATTCCTCAACTGCCCTCATGACAGGATCCTTATGGATGTCCGTTACAATCAGGGAAGCACCTTCCTTATGAAGATACTTGCATAGGTTGTATGCGACGTTCCCGACTCCTTGTATAGCGATGCCCTTCCCTTCAAGGGAGTCTGAGCCGAATGCTTCCTTTGCAGCCGCTTTCATTCCTTTATAAACACCATAGGCCGTTACCGGCGAAGGATTTCCCGAAGATCCGAAAGCAGGGGAAATGCCGGTGACGAAATCCGTCTCCTCATGGATCAAATCCATATCAGCCACTGTGGTTCCTACATCTTCCGCTGTAATATAGCGTCCGTTCAGCCCTTGAATGTAGCGCCCGAATGCCCGGAACATTTCTTCGTTTTTGTCTTTGCGGGAATCGCCTATGATCACTGTTTTCCCCCCGCCTAAATTCAGGCCGGCTGCTGCATTCTTGTAAGTCATTCCTTTGGCAAGCCGCAGCGCATCCTCAATCGCATCCTCTTCCGATTTATATGTCCACATTCTTGTTCCGCCCAAAGCCGGCCCCAATGTCGTATCATGAATGGCAATAATCGCTTTCAAACCCGACTCGCGGTCCTGGCAAAAGACCAATTGTTCATAATCATACTCAGCCATATATTTAAAAAGTTCCATGTTAAACTCCTCCTAGTTTCCATCTTACTTATTGTGGAATATCACCTGCGGCACAAACAGCCAGAGCCAATGAATGCAGTTTCGCCTCCGCCGAATCCGATCTTGATGTCAGGACTATCGGGGCCTTTGCTCCTGCTATGATGGAAGCCACTTTGGCTTTCCCGAAATAAACGAAAGATTTATAGAGTGCATTTCCTACTTCAATTGAAGGAACGAGCAATATATCGGCTTTCCCGGCAACTTCACCCCGGATTCCTTTCTGCAGGGCAGCCTCCTCCGAAATTGAAGCATCAAATGCCAAAGGGCCCTCCACTATGCAGCCTTCGATTTCGCCGGATTTGTTCATCCTCGTTAACTCTTCAGCATCCAAGGTGGCGGGCATTGATGGATTTACAGTTTCAACCGCAGCCAGGCAAGCAACCAATGGGCGCGATATGCCCAGCTTCCGGGCAACTGCTGCAGCATTTCGGATAATCTGCGCCTTCTGTCCGGCATCGGGTGCGATATTCATGGCTGCATCTGTGAGCAAGAGTGGGCGCCCGAATTCCGGCAGCTCAAATAAAGCCACATGCGAAAGCACAAGGTCTGTACGCAAGCCGTATTCTTTATTAAGGACCTGTTTGAGAATGGCCGAAGTCGCAACATTCCCCTTCATCAAAATATCCGCCTCTTTATTGCTGACCGCCTTCACTGCTTCTTGTGCAGCGATTTCTGGTGTGTCAGCTTCACGGATTTGGATAGCTGGATTTTCCGACAGGCCCTCCCGGCAGGATTCCAGAATTTCTATGATCTCTTTTTTTGCACCAAAGAGAATGAATCGGGAAATTTTGAGCCCGATTGCTTTATATACCGCTTCCAATACCTCACGATCATTTGCTCCTGCAACAGAAACAGTTGTGTGGACTCCTCGGCTGGCCCGTTCTGCTAATTGTTGTAAAATCACATATCTTCAAACCTTTCTGCCTTCTTGTAGTATGAATATTGCGTCGTAAACTCTTGCAGCCTGCTCCTAATAGGATACGTTTCCCTGTAAACTGATTATGCAACTTCTGTGCCAATTGATAATCATTTCCTTCCGTCCCATAAAATTATTCCTATATATTACAGGCCATTCTGTTTAGTGGAACGTTTTCTATTTTTCACACAGTTGAAATGAAAATTTCGGCATCGGCAGCATTTTTCATATTTTATGTATGCAATACCTTTCATATCATGCAATATTTTGCATGCTTTTTTTTGCAGGATTCCATTTTTACAGCTTATCTTTTCAGTTTGTCATTTACCGAAAGACTGGCCGTTCACCGTTCCTTATCCATTAAATTGTATTTTTCCAGCTTGTAATACAGATTTCGGACGGAAATGCCCAATTCTCTCGAAGCGGCTGTTTTATTCCCTTTATTCCTTGACAGGCAGTCAACTATCACCTGTTTTTCATAGTTGTCCATACGCGTTTGCAGGTCGCCGGATGAGCTCGCTTCGAAAGGAATTTTTCCGGAATGCTCTGCTTTCTTATCCAAATCAGGAAGATGGCGAACGTCAATAACCGTCTCGGCAGAGGTCATGAAAATGATTGCCCTTCCCAATGCATTTTCAAGCTCCCTCACATTGCCTGGCCAATGATATTCCATCAATTTTGCAATTGCCTTATCCGTAATCCCCTCTATATGCCTGCCATATTCCTGGTTGAGCTTTCGCAAAAGATGGTTTACAAGCAGGGGCAGCTCTTCCATCCTAAGCCTTAAAGGCGGAATATGGATCGGAATGCGGTTCAGCCTGTAAAACAGATCCTCCCTGAAATCGCCGAGCATGATCGCTTTTTCAAGGTCGGCATTGGTTGCGGCAATGATCCGGACATTAATCGGGACAGGTTTCGTGCCCCCGACCCGGACGATTTCATTTTCCTGCAATACACGCAATAATTTCACTTGGATCGATGTGCTCATTTCCCCTATTTCGTCCAAAAGGATGCTTCCGTTATTGGCTTCCTCGAACAGCCCTCTTTTTCCTCCGCGTTTGGCTCCCGAAAAAGCTCCTTCCTCGTAACCGAACAATTCACTTTCAAGCAACGATTCTGATATGGCCGCACAATTTACCCGCACGAACTTATTGAACCTTCGGTCGCTTGCATTATGGATGGCATGTGCGAATAATTCCTTCCCCGTACCGGATTCGCCACGAAGCAGGACCGTTGCGGGCGTTTTTGCGCTTAATTTAGCCTGTTCGATGGCAAGCGTCATTTCCTGAGACGTGCCGATTATATCTTCGAACGTGTACTTCGCCTCAAGCGTGCGGATGATTTGCCTGGCCCGATGTAGCTCCCTTGTAAGCTCCCTTATTTCCGTGACGTCATGAAGGACTCCGACGCTGCCCTTCAATTCCCCTTCAACGATGATGGGGGCCACATTGACGATTACTTCTTTTTTATGGGGGCCGACAAGAAGCTTGGCTCCCCGGACCGGTTTCCTTGTATTAAGCACCTGCATATGTATGCTTTCCCCTTCATATATGTCCACATTGGCAGGCTTCCCGATAATTTCTTCTTCAGAAAGGCCCGTAAGCCTGGAATAGGCCGGGTTGATCAATATCCCCCTGCCGAGCTCATCCACGACCGATATGGCTTCGTCACTCGATTGGATGATTGCTTCAAGCATTGTCTGTATTTCTTTCAGATTTGTTATTTCATTGGCCAGATGGACAACCTCGGTGATGTCCCGAAAAATGGCCGCCGCCCCTATCACGCCGCCTTTTTCATTCAGGATTGGGAAGCGTGTCGTCAGTATCTTCTTCCCATTATCGAGCTCCTGTTCTTTATTGGCTTCCACACTTCTGCTTTCCAATATGTTGGGCAGGCGGCTGTTCTTTATGACTTCCCTGACAGGTTTCCCCTGAACCGTTTCCTGCCTTGCCCCGATCATTTTTTCAGCGCTTTTGTTCAGGAGTGTAATCGCTCCTTTCCGATCGACGACAACCATCCCTTCATCCGTGGAGTTGAATATCAGCTTCGTCCGCTCCGTTTCAAAACGGAGCCGGTCAATCAGGGCTTCCTTTTCATTCATCAGCTCCGAAAGAATGTAAGCTACCGTTCCCGGGATCAGCACTGTATCGGGCCTCTTCGCCTTCTGTAGCTCCTTGAAGACATGAGTGCTGCCGGTCGCCTCAATTATGACATCGTAGCTTTCATCCAGTATGCCCTTCCAATCATCGCCGTGCAGGAGGCCCCTTTCACGTGCAATCCTGATGCCCTCCGCATGATCGTCCTTATCAATTATTGCTCCTATCCGAAAGAAACTTGTTCCCATCAACAATTTCAAAATAGAAGAACCGCCTTTGCCGGCTCCGACAATCATTACTTTTTGCATGTTTTCACCCATTTCGAGTATGATTGGTTTATAATGGAATAGAAAATCCAATTTTTGATGATATATGAAATTTCTTGCATAGTTCCCTTTCATCTTACTGCAACATCCGGATATTGACAATTCAATCGTATATAGAGACAAATGACTATAGAAAAACATACTGCCAAAGGGGTTATCAGAATGATGCGGTTTTTAGCCTTTCTAATACTTTTTATACCAGGAGCATTCGCTGTCTGGGGAATCAAATTGATGAGGGATATGATATTCGGCATATTGCACAGCCCGCTCCCTTCTTTAATGCTGCAATTCCTGATCGGCCTTTTCATGACGGTGGGAGGCATTGCATTTGTGGCCGGCTTCATCCTGCATCGGGACCGGAAGAAGCAAAAAGTACAAAAACGATTCAGCAGCAGGTAAAGGAACTTTTCCTTCTAATTATAAAAATAGACATAGAAAAGCAGGTGCGGTTCATGATGAACCGCACCTGCTTTCTTTTTTAGCATTATCGTTGCTGCATCCGCTTTTTTAGAGAAACAGCTTTCCCAGGGTAATCTGTTATGAATGCCGAGCAGTTCAAGGAAAACAGCCGCAGCATCTGTTTTTCAGAATTGACCGTATACGGCCTTACCTCGATTCCATTCTTCATTGCTTCCACAATAATAGGATCCGGAGCGGCTTGTTTATTCGGATGAATGGCTTTCGCACCAATCGCTTTTGCATAGACCCACGGCATATAAAGGCCATCCCTGTATAATGGCGCTGTTTCGATATGGGGAGCCAACCGGTATGCGTGGACAAGGCTATAATGGTTGAACGATGACAAAATAACCCTATCCTGCAGATTATAGGCGTAAATCAGTTCGATTACTTTCTCTTCCATCCCTTCATATAGAAAAACGCCATTCTTCAATTCAATATTCAACAGCATATTATTTCGGGTGAACAGATCAAGGACTTCTTGTAGTGCAGGGATTCTCTCGGGTCCGCCCTTGCCTTTGAAGGTGTGACTTGCATCCAGCCCTTTTAATTCCCGAAGCGTCAGATCCTTTACATACCCTGTGCCGTTTGTTGTCCGGTCAAGTTTTTCATCGTGGATCACAACGACCTCCCCATCTTTTGAAAGCTGAACGTCAAGCTCTATTCCATCTGCACCTGCTCTTACCGCCTCCTTGAACGAGACCATCGTATTTTCCGGATGCGTACCTGCCGAACCCCGGTGGGCAAAAATTTTTGTTTCAATCATCCTTTGTCCTCCCTGACTGTTTTTTCGTAAAAGTCCATTATGTATAAGCTCACTGAATTGCGGTAAATGTTATATCCGATAGAAAGCGGCATTTCTGAAACTCCCCCGTTTCCAGTATATTGCTGCTTATTCTGCACGTCAACGAAGCAGCTGCCCCCTCCTACAGCCTATTACCGAATGTGTAAAGATAGATTGAAGATTTTTTAAACTTTGTATGTACATGCCTTTCCAGTCAACGGGGAACAATTTATTTATAGTAAAATTATACTAGGATACTATAAGGTCTGATGGGAATGGACAATAGTTTTTCTTCTACTATACAGTCCTATGATATTGCCGGTTGTTTACATATACAAGTGTTAGCAGGCAATGTTTTGCAGCCATACAGCCTTTTTACACAATTCCGGAAAGAGGTTTTCAACATGAAAAAGTTGTCATTCTTACTCGCTTGCCTTTTGCTGCTCCTGACCGCTTGCGGTGAAACAGATAACGCAGGAGACACGAATCAAAAGGAAAGCTCTGAAACAGAACAGCAAACAGAATCCAAGGAAGAAGAAGTAAAGCTTGAGATTATCGATTCCGCCGGCACTGCCTGGGTTGATTCAATCGGTACAACATGGGTGCATTCCGCTGCTGTATTTGAGAATACAGGTAACGTCGCAATTGATATCGGGGAAGTTCAAATGAACTTTAAGGGGCAGGACGGAAGTGTTTTAGGAACCTCATCCATGGTCTATTCCGTGCCTGGAATTGTAAAGCCAGGTGAAAAAGCATATATTAGCGAGTCAACCATCCTCGATGGTGTCAACAGTTCCGACTATAAAGAAACTACATATAATTATGATTTCGCACAAACAGAGGAAGACCCTAACTTGCTTGAAGTCAGCGGAACGAAAGGAATCAAAGGAGATTCCTATACACCATATAAAGTGACAGGAATAGTGAAAAACATAACTGAAGAAGCACAGGACGATATCCGTCTCGCAGCCGGATTATACGATGCAAACAATAAATTGCTCGGTGTTTTAACAGGAAGCATTGATGTGACCGTGAACCCGGACAGTGAAGCCGGATTTGAACTGACGTATCCTGACATTCCGGATGAGGTTGCCGGACAGGTGTCAACAGTAGATGTGAAAGCATATGGATGGACTTGGTAAGCCATTTTCCATTGGCCGACAAAATTGATTGAAACAGCCCCGCTCTATAAATAGAGCGGGGCTGTTCTTGTAAAAAGACGATCAAGGGAAAGGCAGGATCAGTATGATATTCGTAAAAAATAAAGACAAAACGCCACCGAAAGCGCCTTCACCCGTTATCTGCATGCCATCGGTATGGCTGGCAGTGCAGCCATACCGATGGCCCTAGCCCTTTCAAGAAGCTTTGTGCTCAAGGCGCAGTTTATCAGCGACCATGGCGATGAACTCCGAATTCGTCGGCTTTGCTTTTGACATGGAAACAGTGTATCCGAACAAAGAGGAAATGGATTCGATATTGCCTCGGCTCCAGGCCACTTCTATGGCATGGCGGATCGCCCGTTCCACCCGGCTTGCCGTTGTATTGTATTTCTTTGCTATATCCGGATACAGCACTTTCGTGATCGAACCGAGCAATTCAATATCATTGTAGACCATGGAAATTGCTTCCCTTAAATATAAATATCCCTTAATATGTGCGGGAACGCCGATTTCATGGATGATGTTCGTGATGCTGGCATCCAGGTTTCTTGGCTTGTTTTCATAAGAGCTTAAATAGTGGCTTTTAGATGGGGATTTCGCTCCATTAGAGGACACGTTTCCGTTCACCTGGCGGATGGTGTTCCCTAATTGCTCCATATCGAATGGCTTCAGGATAAAGTAGCTTGCTCCCAATTCCACCGCCTTTTTGGTGACATCCTCCTGGCCGAAGGCTGTCAGCATGATGACATTCGGCGGTTTAGGAAATTCCCTCACTTTTTCGAGGACAGCCAAGCCATCGAGGTGAGGCATAATGATATCAAGCAGCAAAACATCCGGCTCAGCTGAGCCCATCATTTTGAGGCAATCCTGGCCATTATAAGCGACGCCGATTACTTCCATATCATCCTGGGAAGAGATGAACTCGTCCAATAGGCGAACCAACTCCCTATTATCATCAACAATACAAACTTTTACTTTCTTCACCCTTAGTTCCTCCTCGTTCGGCAAACAGTTCTTTTCGTACCCTTATGTATGAAAATTTCGACAGCAATACATAATATCCTTTTTATAAACTTAAATATTTTGAATTCCGGCTAAATATAATATTTTTCTTTATATACCCGCTCTATTCGACCTTATTCCCTATTTCAAACGACACGCTTCCCCAAATAAAGAAAATTTTGATCCAGCTACTTATAATACCATTCATTTACATGCAAAACAAAGGCGGGACATTGATTGGCGGTCCCGCCTTTGTTTTAGCTGGCTTTCATCCGTTTACCTGCGCTTTTGTAGATATTGATCCCCGCTTCGTTGAGCATCCATTCTATATGGACGCCATATCCGCTGGTCGGATCATTCACGAATACGTGTGTGACAGCCCCGATGA
>CAKQBC010000063.1 GCA_934215995.1 uncultured Bacillus sp.
ATCGTCAACAGCCCCGGATTCATCCAATACATAAGTGAAAAGGCGAAGATAGACACGGAAACAATCCGCTATATGCCGAACTCGGCTGCTGAGGACGAACTATCATTCGAACATAAGAAAAATCCGGATGAGTTCAAGGTGATCTATACGGGGAATCTTGGTTTGGCTCAGGATGTTGGCTTCCTGAAGGAGCTTTCCATGAAGCTGCACCAGCATGGCATTCTATTGAATATTGTCGGTTACGGCTTCCGGAAAAAAGAATTGGTGGGTTACATAAAAGAAAATGGATTGACGAATGTCACTTTCGTTTCGCCGACGACGAGAAACCAATGCCTGCGGCTGAATAAAGAACATGATGTAGGGATTGTTTCATTGAATGACCAGGAAGTATTCGATACGGTCCTGCCGGGGAAAATCGTCGATTACATGATTTCCGGGCTTCCGATTGTGGCAGCGGTGTCGGGTTATGCGAAACAGATGATTGAGAAACATGAGGTTGGATTTGTCTCAGAACAAAGAAACATAGATGAAATCATACAATACATATTTTATTTGAAAGAAGATGTAGAGGCCCGAAACAGGCTGAGCCTGAACTGCATCAATTTAATCAAATTGCAATTCCTTTGGGAAGAGAATATCCAAATGCTCATAAATAGCCTGGATCCTGAGCCGCACGGCATACCGTTGCTGAACTACAATAAAACAAAAGTGGAAAAGGTATGAATATGAACAAGAACAAAAAAGTTTGTATGTACGTTTGGAATCATTTCACAAACGACGCGCGCGTATTAAGGGAATGTACGGCGCTGTCCGCAAACGGGTACGAGGTGGACCTGATCTGCATCCATGACCCGAAGGACAAAGACATGCCGTACGTTGAAAAAAGAAATGAAAACTTTCAAGTGTTGCGGGTGAAACGATACCCATTCATCCTGACGTTCCTGCAAAAAGCGTATAAAGCAATCATGGCTAATAAAGCGCTTGCAGCATTGGCAGGTTTGCTTTGGCTGGCATTTGCCTTTATGCTGCCGGCAGTCATCCTGCCGCTGACATTGATTGCTGCTTTATTACTGAAGACGAAATGCAAAACCGTTTTCATCAGGCTGTGCATCATTGCAAGGATGATCCGGATGGGATACAAGAAAGACTATGATATGTACCATTCGAATGACTTGAACACATTGCCGCAGGGGTACATCTGCTCCAAATGGCGCATCTGCAAGAAAACGCTCATTTACGATTCACATGAAGTGCAGACAAGCCGTACCGGCTATGACAGCGGTTTCTATGGAATGATGGAGAAGTTTTTGATCAAGAGGATCGACGCGATGATCGTGGAGAACCATACAAGAGCGCAATACAATGAAGACCTGTATGGTTTTTATCCGAATGTCGTCCATAATTATCCGTTCAAGCAGGCAGACAAGAAGGTTGAAAAAATCGATCTTCACAGCATGCTCGGCTTGCCGGCCAATGAAAAAATCCTTCTCTACCAAGGAGGCATCCAAACCGGGCGCGGACTGGATAAATTGATACAGGCAGCGCCATTCTTCAAAGAGGGAACGGTCGTCCTGATCGGCGATGGCAGAATCAAGCCTCAGCTTGAGAAGATGGTCGATGAGGCCAGCTTGCATGAAAAGGTGAAGTTTTTGCCGAAGGTGCCGCTTCAGGACTTGCCTAAGTATACGGCCAACGCCTACCTTGGATTCCAGATCCTGAACAATGTCTGCTTCAACCATTATTCAGCCTCTTCAAACAAGCTGTTTGAGTACATGATGGCTGGGGTGCCGGTTGTCGCGTGTGAATTCCCGGAAATCAAAAGGGTCGTACAAGGCGAGCAAACAGGAATATGCATCGATTCGCATCTTCCTGAAGAAATTGCAAAAGCGGTCAACCTGCTGCTGGAAAAGCAAGACTTGCGTGATGAGCTGAGCCAGAACAGCAAACAAGCGAGCGGTAAGTACAATTGGGACCTCGAGCAAGAAAACTTATTATCTGTCTATAGAGGAATAGCATAAAAGGAGTATGGCCTGTGGATCAGTTTCAAACATTGGAGAAATTAGTGAAGGAAAATCAATTCCTGAAAAATGAACTGCTGACTGTCCTGAATGAAAAGGAAGAACTTATCAACGTATGCAAGACAGTTATGCAGGATAAAGAAAAAATCGAAAGAAGATATAAAAATCTGCGGGCTTCTAAATTAGGGCGCATTACCGTTTGGTATTGGGAAAGGAAAAGAAAAGCAAAATGAGGAAAAAAGAATTGCATGCATACCTTACCCATTCATATGAAAGCACAAAAAAGAAGAAAAACATGCTGCATTTGATGAATGGTGTACATGATATCGATGTACAAGGTTTTTCGGATTTCTTTATTGATGTCCCTGCTGAACTTGTTGTTCAATACAGCAACCAATCAATCAAAGTGAATGACCAGAATATCTATTTATCGCTTTATGAAAAAACAACGAATTTCAATCAGCTTCCGGCAAATCCTAGGTACAGAATCTTTAACAGCAATCTAGTGCTGAACGTTGATTTTACGATCAAAGAAGATGTGAAAAGCTCGATTTTGCTTCTTTTTTATGATGACAGCAAGCTGCTTCAATCGGAGTGGATCGCCTGCACGGGGCAAATCGCCAATAGAGTGATCGAACCGCCGAAAGGGTCCGTATTCTACAGAATCGCTATTAAACTGGAAGGCAAAGGCCAATTCCAAATTAATAGATTCAAAATCAGCCAGCAGCCATTGCTTTCGAACATGAGCACATCCTTCGGGAAAGTAAAGGATTTCAATAAAGTGGCTAGATTCAAAGAAGACGTACAGCGATTGAAGTACTACAGAAAAGTGAAGGACAATTCCTTGAAGGTGGCTTCCATCCTCGATGAGTTCAGTGAAGAATGCTTCAAGTACGACTGCGACCTATTGCCGCTGTCAAAGGATCACTGGCGTGAGGAGCTGGACAGTTTCTATCCGTCCTTCCTGCTGGTGGAATCATGCTGGCAGGGGAATAAAGGCACATGGGCATACGAAGTTGCAAACCTGCACAAGAACGAGCACAGGACAAAGCTCAAGGAACTGACGGACTACTGTAAAATAAAGAACATTAAGACTGTATTCTGGGATAAGGAAGGACTGGAGAACTTCGATTTCTTTAAAGAAGCTTCCAGCTACTTCGACTATATTTTCACAGCCGATGAAAATAATATCCCGAACTTCAAGGAATACACGAACAATGAGAATGTGTTCGAGCTGCCGTTTGCTGCCCAGCCGCAAATCCATAATCCGATGTACAAGAACAGGAACTACATGGGACAGCTTGCTTTCGCAGGCTCATATTATAATAATAAACATGACCTGCGGAAAAAGGACATCACCGAGCTCGTCAAATCCGCCATCAAATATGATGTGGAAATCTTCGACCGCTATTTCGGAACCGATCCGTATAAGTTCCCGAATAACCAATGGCCGGAGGAGTATAAGTCCAATATCATCGGCAGCCTGCAATATGGTCAAATGGTAGAGGCGTACAAGAACTATGATATTTTCCTCAATGTCAACTCTGTCCAGGACAGCAAGAACATGTTCGCAAGACGCGTTTTCGAAGTGCTGGCTTCGAAAACAATGGTTGTATCCGGGCCTTCGATCGGCGTAGAGGAAATCTTCAACGGCATCGTCCCGATCATCAAAACATCGGAAGAGGCGGATACATGCTACAGGGTATACACTAAGAACCCTGCTTTACGGGAAAGGCTTGAAAAAGAAGGGGCAAGGCTTGTTTACAAGCATCATACATATAAAAACCGATTGCAGGAAATATGCGATAAGATTGATTTGGATGTCAATATTCTGAAAGACCGGAAAGTGACAATCGTATCTTCGACCAACAGGCCGCAATTTATCGATAATCTGTATGAGAGCGTCTCTAAACAGACGTATGACAATTTGGAGCTTGTTATCGTCCTTAACAACAATCAGATGGACGAAAAAGAGTGGAGCAAAAAATTCAGCGATATCGGATTCAAGGCAACGATCCTGAAGGTCGACGAAGGGCATTCTTTAGGGCATTGCCTGAACGAAGCGATCAGCCATGCAAGCGGGGATATTATCTCCAAGTTCGATGACGATGATTACTACGCGCCTAACTATGTGACTGATATGGTCCACTCGATGGAATATTCAAATGCGGACATAGTCGGGAAAAGCAAGCATTATCTGTATTTCGAGGATAATAGTCTGTTAGTTTCCAAGCAAGTAGGCAATGGGGAGGAAATCTATTCGGATTTCGTTGCCGGGGCAACGCTGGTGTTTACAAAAGAAGCGTATGAACGGTTAGGCGGCTTCTCAGACAGAAATACAGGCGAAGATTCCGACTTCCTGAAGAGGGCCAAAGAGAACGGCTTCCTTATTTATTCCTCCGATGCGAAGAATTACTGCTGCATCCGGAGAAGAAACAAAGAAAACCATACGTGGAAGATCGATGATACGACGCTGTTAAGAAGTTCAGTGTCCCATCATTTCACGACCGATTATAAAACCCCAATAACATTCTGAGGACTGCTAACATGGAACTACTTTATGTCAACAAACCAAAAGTGGACAATGATACCGTCTCCTTTTCATGGAATTTCAGCCATGAACAGGAGATATTCAAGAGGAACCAGTTTTATATAAAATATGAAGGGGTCGATCTGACCTCTTTGGATTCAACCGTTTTTTATGAAATTTTTGTGAGCCTGATGATTCCGATTCTGCGGGAGTCAAAAAGGGAGTATCTAATCATGCTCCCTGAAGGAATCCCGGCGAAGACGGCTGACTTCTGGCTGAATTACAATGAAACGGATAACGTCAGCGTCTATCCTGTAATAGAAGAACCTGCCATACTGCAGGCCAAACGGAAAAAAGCGGGCAAAAAAATCGGCATCCTGTTCGGCGGGGGGAAAGATTCCTTATACGCATACCATCTCAACAAAGAGATTTTCGGGAAAGAAAATATGCTCGTCATATCGTTCACATTCCCGATGGATATGTCGCAAAAAAATAAGCTCGATGAACGCAGGGACAACTTTGCACTGAATCATATCAGGAATGAAGGCGTGTCCGTACAAAAGGTCTTCACAGATTTCCGAAGCATATTCAAAACATATTCCTACTTCAATGCAACTCATACGCAACTTTATTATTCGATGTGTTATCCGCTGTACGGCGAACATGGCTTGTCATATTTGACATACAGCTACGAATTCACGCATTACTGGAATATCGACCAACAAGGCAATACACGATTTAACTTCAAAAAATCGAGAACTGAATTCGATACGTTTCTGTCGCAATATTTCACGGAACGTTTCAGCCGTTATTTCAAGGTATTCAACAGCAATTACTATGTATCGGAAAACAGTGCATTCCAGCTGCTGAAGCAAAGGTATGGTGCGCTTGAAGACCTGATGATGTGCGAGGCAGTCGCCGATCCAACGGTAAAGTGGTGCACGAAATGCAAGAAATGCGGGGAGTACGTTCTATATAGCTTGGCGAATCGATACGAAAGCAATGAAATCGACTTCAATGTCTTTTTGACCGAAAGTGATTTCATGAAAAAGCTGATTGTAGAGACGGAAGCCAAACAGGAGAACAGAAACCAGGACGGCAATGTATCCTGGTACAATGGCCTGATCACACCGCTGCATTATATGTCTTTTTGCCATATGATCCATTCGATTGATCTGTCCTATTGGGCGGATAAACTGAATGAGCCTGCTATGGAGGCGGTCAAAAGGCTGAAGTCATGGTTCGGAAACAAAAGCTATGATGTTCTTGACCACTATTTGCCGGAGGCTGTAAAAGCCCTGGACCTGCCGTTTGAACATCAGCTGCTGACAATCTTAAATGAAAGCCTGCATCCATTGGATGAAGAATGCGTTGAGATTTTATATGCGGATACGAAGGTGAAAATGGATTTAACGCTGGAATATCCGATTGAAAGCCGGTTACGGAACAATATTACGGACCAGCTCGTTTCGGAGGCTATTATAAAAGCACGGAAACCAGCCTTTAATAAAGCATATTCAAGCAAAGCGAGAGCGTATAACCAGGCAGACGGGACTGCAGTGCCATATGTATATGAGGAAGATTACCGGGGATACGTACTCTACATTGATAAAAGTGCGCCGAAAAAAGGCGACACAGCAGAAGTTACCTTCCAGTTAGGGCAATTGGATAAAAATAAAACGTACCATCTGACGATGAATGTCCTGGCGCCATATAAGTCGGATCAGTATAAAAACCGATTCAACTATATCGTATCGCTGGATCAGGAAGTATCCGTCCAGGAAGATATTTCAGATTGGGACAATGACAATATGGTCAATATTATTTTCAATCCGAAGGCTTCTGCCCAAACAGTGACGATCAAAGTCGAAACAACAAAAAATTGCGAACCTTGGAATTGGGGAAGAGCAGCACAGCTGGTCATTAAAGATGTGCGTGTGGCATGCTGCCCGACAAAAACAAATAATCATATTTCCGTCAGCAGCCCCTTTTCAAAAATAAGTGAATGGAGTAATCAACAATGAAAATTTCAACAATCGGTTTAGGATATATCGGATTGCCGACATCCATCATGTTTGCGAAGCATGGCGTGGAAGTGATCGGTGTAGATGTAAAGCAGGAGGTCATTGATTCGCTGAACAGCGGACAAATCCATATTGAAGAGCCAGGTCTTCAGGAAGCATTGGAGGAAGTGATTGCAAAAGGTACATTCAAAGCATCGATGCAGCCGGAAAAATCGGATGCATTCATCGTTGCCGTGCCGACGCCGAACCATGATGACGAACATAAATCATGTGACCTGTCCTATGTTGTCAGCGGCGTGAAGGCAGTGCTTCCATATGTTGAAAAAGGCAATGTCATCATCGTTGAATCAACAATCGGGCCGCGCAGCATGGATGATGTTGTCAAGCCGTTAGTAGAAGAGGCTGGATTTGTTGTCGGAGAGGATATCTTCCTTGTCCACTGCCCAGAGCGTGTATTGCCAGGCCAAATCCTGCACGAACTGATTTACAATAACCGCATCGTCGGCGGGATTACACCAGCTTGTACGGAAGCAGGCGCTAAAGTGTACAGCACATTCGTAAAAGGCGAAATCATCAAGACGAATGCCAAGACAGCTGAAATGTCCAAGCTGATGGAAAACACATTCCGTGACGTGAACATCGCGTTGGCGAACGAGCTTGCGAAAGTGTGCAACGAGCTGGAAATCAATGCGCTTGATGTCATCGACATGGCAAACAAACACCCGCGTGTAAACCTGCACACGCCAGGACCTGGCGTAGGCGGACACTGTCTGGCAGTCGATCCATATTTCATCGTCGCAAAAGCACCGCAGACTGCTCAGCTGATCAACCTTTCCCGTACAATCAATACGTCCATGCCGCATTATGTAGTGGAAAACGTCAATAAATTGATGGAGAATGCAGGCGGAAAAACGGTTACTGTATTCGGTTTGACTTACAAAGGAAACGTTGATGATATCCGTGAAAGCCCGGCGATGGAAATCCTGGAAATGCTTCAAGAGCAAAACCGTTACGACGTTCGAGCGTACGATCCGCATATTGAATTGGATTGGGTAATCTCGGACTTGAAGGAAGCAGTTAACGGTTCTGACCTGATTCTTGTTCTGTCCGACCATAACGAATTCAAAGTTCTGGATCAGCCTGAATTGGCGCTTATGAACAACAAACGCGTATTCGATACGAAGAATGTTGTCGGTACAGTCGCTGAAGGTGTTGAGTACATCAACTACGGAAATCTGTATGAATTCCTGAACAAGGCAGCAGCACGTGTATGAACGCAATTGCAAAAGTCATGGCTGAACAATGGAAACATACCGATCTGATCGTGCGGATGAGTATGTATGAAATGAAAAGCAAATACAACATGCACTATTTGGGCATGTTTTGGCAACTGTTGAATCCCTTGACACAAATAGGGCTGTATTGGTTTGTGTTCGGTCTTGGAATAAGAGGAGGGGCTCCTGTCGGAGACACCCCCTTTTTTCTTTGGCTGATTGCCGGGCTCGTCCCATGGCTGTTCATCAGCCCTGCGGTCTTGCAGGCTTCCAACAGCGTGTACGCACGTGTGAACCTTGTTTCGAAAATGAAGTTCCCGGTCAGTGTGCTGCCGTCCATTAAAATTATGGAAAACGCAGTTTCCTTATTTGTGATGCTTGGCATTTCCATCTTCATTTTCATCCTGAACGGAGCTTTTTCCGGACTGTATGTGCTGCAGCTTCTGTACTACATCGTGTGCCTATATGTGCTGTTGATCGGGCTGACGCTGTTGCTGTCGACATTATCGACCATCATACGGGATGTGCAAAGCATGCTGCAATCGATCATGCGGATGATGATGTTCCTGTTGCCGATTTTGTGGAATGTGAACAGCATGCCCGATGTGATGGTGAACATTTTAAAGCTGAATCCGTTTTTCTACATTATAGAAGGATTCAGAAGCTCGCTTGTCGGCGGAAGCTGGTTTTATCAGGACATCCCTTATATGCTCTATTTCTGGTCGGTCAGTTTCTTGATCCTGTTCATCGGGTGCCATGTCCATATCAAATTTCGCCATAAATTTGTCGATTATCTATAAGTGGAGGTCTTACAATGAGGCCGAAAATTGTGTTAACAAATGTGTCAAAAAGCTTTACTTTATATAGAAAACAATCGGAGAAGCTGATGGACGTCCTCGCGTTCAAGAAAGATACAAACAGCTTTTCCGCATTGAAGGATGTCTCCTTTACGATCTATGAAGGGGAATCTGTCGGCATCGTCGGTTTGAACGGCTCCGGAAAATCAACGTTGTGCAATGTGCTGGCGCAGATTGTCCCTCCTTCTTCAGGCACCATCGAAATCAATGGGGAAACAAGCCTTGTCGCTATTTCTGCCGGCTTGAACAATCAGCTGTCAGGGATGGAAAACATCGAACTGAAATGTACGATGCAAGGCATGAAGAAAGAAGAAATCGAAAAGCTGAAGCCGTCGATCATCGAATTTGCCGATATCGGGAACTTCATTAACCAGCCGGTCAAAAACTATTCGAGCGGGATGAAATCCCGGCTTGGGTTCGCAATCTCCGTCCATATGGACCCTGATATTATGATTATCGATGAAGCCTTGTCTGTAGGGGATGAGACTTTTTATCAGAAGTGCCTTGACCGGATGAACGAGTTCCGGAAGCAAGGCAAAACAATCATTTTCATCAGCCATTCAATCGGGCAAGTGGAAGCCTTCTGCGACCGGGTCATCTGGCTGAATCACGGAACGCTCGAAAGTTTCGGTGAAAGCAAGGAAACCCTCGCCAAATACACGGCTTTCATTAAATGGTTCAATGGTTTAAGCGAAAGTGACAAAAAAGAGTACAAACAGAAAAAAATCGAAGCCCAATATGCGCATATCCCGCAAGTGCGGAAAAGAGCCAAAACGAAATGGCTTAGCAAAACCCTATTCAGCCTACAGCTGTGCCTGTTGATGGCAGCCGTGGCATTCAGCGCGCTTTCGATGTTAGGGGTTACACCATTGCAGAAAGCTTACGTTACGGAAACGGCAGCGGAAGAGAAGCCGGCTGAGCAGGAACAGAACATGCTGGCAAAAGAAACGATCGGGCAAGACGGAATTGTTATCGTTGAAGAAGCGCCGATCTACGGGGATAGCGAGCTAAATGATGAAATCGGCAT
>CAKQBC010000064.1 GCA_934215995.1 uncultured Bacillus sp.
GCTGCTTTCACGACTTGTTCCATGACATTGGAAAAGCGTGCAATGGCGCCTGACCGAAGATAATCGCCATAGGAGAAGCCTCCCGGCAGCAGGATTCCGTCAAATCGTGATAGATCTGTCTCTGTGTGCCATACGTATTCTGCTTCTTCTCCCAATTCATCCTTGATGGCATGATACATATCAACGTCGCAATTCGAACCTGGAAATACGATTACGGCAAATTTCACAGCGCGGCTACCTCCTCGATCTCATAACGGTAATCCTCTATGACCGTGTTGACCAAAAGCTTTTCGCACATTTCCGTAACCGCTTCCTCTACATCACGGTCGCCTTTGCCTAGGGTGAGCTCCATGTATTTTCCGATGCGGACATCGTCCACTTCCTGAAAAGATAAACTGTTCAAGGATTGCCTGACGGCAGTCCCTTGGGGATCTAATACACTTTCACGCAATGTCACATACACCTTCACTTTATACATGTTTTAATCCTCCAAGTCTTTTTAATATCTCTTCATAGGCTTCCGTCATATTCCCGAGGCTGCGCCGAAAAACGTCCTTATCCAATTTCTTGCCCGTCTCCGCATCCCATAGCCTGCATGTATCAGGGGATATTTCATCCGCCAGAAGGATTTGGCCATCCGCCGTCCTGCCGAACTCAAGCTTAAAATCTATTAATCTCACACCGACAGTGCGGAAAAAACCAATTAAGACTGTATTCACCCTCAATGCCTGGATCCTTAGCCACTCAAGTTCCTCTTTCTCCGCAAGGGCAAGCACGCCTATATGGTCTTCGTTGATGAGCGGATCGCCAAGATCATCATTTTTATAGTAAAACTCCACAATCGGATGCGGCAGATCGACGCCCTCATCGAATCCCAACCGCTTTGAAAGGCTTCCGGCCGCAACGTTCCTTACTACCACTTCAAGCGGAATGATCGTTACTTTCCTGGCAAGCTGTTCGTTTTCGGAAAGCAGTCCGATGAAATGGGAAGGAATGCCCTCCTGTTCCAGCTTCTTAAACAAAAGGCCGGTAATCTGATTGTTCAGCACACCCTTGCCGGCAATGGAATCTTTCTTTTGCCCGTTAAAAGCTGTTGCCTGATCTGTATACTCGAGCCAAACGATTTCCTGATCACTTGTCGCATACACCTTTTTTGCTTTGCCCTCATACAATAACGACCCTTTTTCCATGATTGCGCCTCCGATTACCAAATATTTTGAATATGGTGCATGAAAAAAACATCTGAAAGCAGATCAACCACTAATCAGATGTATTCTGTTTTGATTGAGATTACAAACCTACCCGTTCGAAAATAACATCCACATTCTTCAGGTGGTAGTTATAATCAAAGCAATCGGCAATTTCCTCATTGGATAAAAGGCCGGTAATTTTCTCATCAGCCTCAATCAACGAACGGAAAGGAACCTGTTCCTCCCAAGCCTGCATCGCCTTCGGCTGGACAGTGTCATATGCCTCTTCGCGCGCAAGCCCTTTATCGATCAGTGCAAGCAGGACACGCTGCGAGTAGATAAGACCTAGTGTACGGTCCATATTCCGTTTCATGTTTTCCGGGAAGACAGTCAGATTCTTGACGATGTTCCCGAAACGATTCAACATATAATTGAGGCCGATTGTGGCATCAGGCAGGATAATCCGCTCTGCGGATGAATGGGAGATATCCCTCTCATGCCATAACGGCACATTTTCGTAAGCTGTCAGCATATAGCCGCGAATCACTCGTGCAATGCCTGTCATATTTTCGGATCCTATCGGATTTCGTTTATGCGGCATCGCAGAGGAACCTTTCTGCCCTTTCGCAAAAAATTCCTCCACTTCCCGTGTTTCGCTTTTTTGGAGTCCGCGGATTTCCACCGCGAACTTTTCGATCGATGTCGCAATCAAGGCAATCGTGCTCATATAATGGGCGTGACGGTCACGCTGAAGCGTTTGGGTTGAAACAGGCGCCGGCTTCGTTCCAAGCTTTTCACACACATAGCTCTCGACAAATGGATCGATATTCGCGTATGTTCCTACCGCACCTGATATCTTGCCGTATTCGACTGTTTCCCTCGCTGCTTTAAACCGGTCAAGGTTCCGTTTCATCTCTTCGTACCATAATGCCATCTTAAGTCCGAAGGTTGTCGGTTCCGCATGCACCCCGTGTGTACGGCCCATCATGACTGTATACTTATGCTCCTGGGCTTTTTCCTTCAATATGCCGATGAAGCGCTCGATGTCCTTCTGCAGGATGTCATTGGCTTGCTTCAAAATATAAGATAATGCCGTATCAACCACGTCCGTTGATGTCAGGCCGTAATGAACCCATTTGCGCTCTTCCCCGAGCGTTTCGGAAACCGCCCTTGTGAAAGCAACGACATCATGCCTTGTTTCTTCTTCGATTTCCTTGATCCTTTCAATATCGAAGGAAGCATTCTGACGCAGCAGCTCCACGTCTTCCTTAGGGATCACCCCAAGCTCCGCCCACGCTTCGCAAGCCAAAATCTCGACTTCCAGCCAGGCTTTAAAACGGTTTTCCTCTGTCCAGATTGCTCCCATTTCAGGTCGGGTATAACGTTCGATCATTTTTTATTTCCTCCGATTTGCAGCTCCCTATGGCCGCTCTCCCAAATTTTGCTTTGTTCAGCTTCCATCAGTGCCGTTTCTATGTTGTCCCTTACAATATTCACATGCCCCATCTTGCGTTTGTCCCTAGCTTCAGCTTTCCCATACAGATGGATTTTCCAGTCAACAAGTTCTGGTATTTTAGCAAGCAGCGGTTCCAGCTGCCCTCCGAGGATGTTCCCCATCACTACCGGCTTCAGCAAGCCTGTATTGGCAAGCTTCCAGTTGCACACAGCCCTGATATGCTGTTCGAACTGGGATGTTTCGCAAGCATCCATCGTATAATGGCCTGAATTATGCGGCCTTGGCGCCAATTCATTGATGAAGATTTCTCCATCTTCCATCACAAACATCTCGACGGCAAGCGTTCCGGCCAATGATACATGATTGGCAATCAGCATTGCCTTCTCGATTGCCTTCCTCTCGAGATCTTCACTGATGCGGGCAGGCACGATCGTTTGGAAAAGGATATTTTCCTTGTGGATGTTTTCCGCCACCGGGAAGACGCTCACATCCCCATCGACATTGCGGGATACAATCACCGATATTTCTTTTTCGAAAGGAAGCCAGGCCTCCAGTACACATTCGCATTGTCCAACCATGACACGGGCCTTTTCAAGGCATCCGGCATCTTTCAGAACGAGCTGCCCTTTGCCGTCGTAGCCTCCTGTTGCCGTCTTAAGAACAGCAGGCAAGCCGATACTCCCTGCTTTTTCATGCAAATCATCCATGCTCCGGATGACAGCATATGGCGCCACTTCCGCTCCTGCATCCGTTATCGCTTTTTTCTCGAAAATCCGGTTCTGGCTGATTTTCAGAAGCTCTGAACCTTGCGGGACATAGGCGTACTGTGTCAGCCAGTCAAGCGCTTCCCCGTTGATGTTCTCGAATTCAAACGTGATGACATCGCTTATGTCAGCCAGTTTCTTCAACGCTTCCAAATCATTGTATTCCGCTGTAATTTCCACATCCGCCACCTGTCCGCATGGACTTCCCGGCGTTGGGTCCAGCACTGCAATTCTGAATCCGGAAGCTTTGGCTGACATTGCCATCATTCTTCCTAACTGGCCGCCTCCTATGATCCCGATTGTTTGGCCCGGTAAAATAACTCTATTTAAGCTGTTCACTGCTCTCCAACACCTTTTCCTTTGTTTCGTTTCGCATGGCTTCCAACTTTTCCGAAAGTGTGTCATCAAATGCAGCAAGCATCTGAGCCGCAAGTAGCCCCGCATTCGTCGCTCCTGCTTTTCCGATGGCTACGGTCGCCACCGGGACGCCGCCCGGCATCTGTACCATGGAGAGAAGCGAATCCAATCCATTGAGTGCTTTTGACTGAACAGGAACGCCGATGACAGGCAATGTTGTCTTTGCTGCCACCATGCCCGGCAGATGCGCCGCACCGCCGGCTCCTGCGATGATCGCTTTCAGGCCGTTTGACCGGGCTGTTTCCGCATATTCAAACATCAAATCCGGTGTTCTGTGGGCAGACACCACTTTTTTTTCATATGGGATTTCCAGTTGATCAAGTACTTCGCATGCATGCTTCATTGTTTCCCAATCTGATATGCTCCCCATAATGACACCAACCTGAGGTTTCATTGTTTCTCCCTCCGAACATGAACTGTATGATTCTTTTACGTAAAAAAACGGATGGTGCGCTTTCGATAAGAGAAAGCTCACTATCCGCAGGTTGCAGGCGCAGCCTTGCCGTAAAAGGGCAAAGGACAGCGTCACATATATTGCTCGGAATAGATATACTTGCTCTTATAGTCCGGTCATTTACGGTGACCGGGTAGAAACTTATGGGCCTTATCCCCAAGATTATATAAGAGATCTATTGAATTATATGAGTGATTCATAGCTACATAGTATCAATGATTCCTTTTTATTGTCAATAAAATATATCGAACATTTAAAGATAAAAACTTTTTATTGTTCGTTTTTTAACTCGTTTTTATGGCATCAAAGATAATGATTCGGCCTGTCGGCTCATAATTTACTTCTCCATTTTCTTTTACCTCTGTGAAAATGGGCTTTTCCGTCCGCCGTACAGGGGTATACCCTTCTTTCATCATCCGGTCCAAACAAGCTTCAATCGTTTCATTTTCGCCAACTTCAAATTTCTTTTTTGCGGTCATCCGTATGCGGTCCTCCATGCATCTGTAACATAGTTTTTCTTAGTGTACCCAATCCTGCCCCCTGAAACAAGTTAAAAAAGCGGCTGCTCCCCATCCTGCAGATATTTTTCACAAGAAAAGAGGATAGACCCCTTGCCCCCTGGTCTATCCTCTCTCTTCCATATATTCTTCCAACAGAACAATTTCATTTTGCTCCAAGCTCTTTCCGACATCAATAATCCGCTGATTGGATGACCCCCTGAACAAAAGCTGTTTCTTTTGTTCCAGAATGAACCGCCCATCCACGAGAACGTCCGTCCATTCAAGCAAGTCGATGAAATCCTGATGGAAGGGATGCTTCCGGTTCATCAGCTGCTCCCATTTAAAACCGGTATACGCCCACACATCCATTCCGGTCTCTTTCGCCGCCATTGCAACCGGCACAAGGGACCTTGCCTGCAAAAAGGGATCCCCTCCTGATAAGGTGATGCCTTTCTGCAGTTTTACTTCTTTCAGCTGTTCGATGATGTCCTTTGCGTCGACCACAAACCCTCCGTTCATGTCATGTGTTTGCGGATTATGGCACCCTTTGCAATTGTGGATGCACCCCTGCGTCCAAATAACCGTCCGTAAGCCCGGCCCGTCTACAATACTGTCAAAAGTCAGAGGTGCTGCAAGCCTTATTTTCATCGGTGCTTAACGCGGTCACGGACTTCCGCTTTCTTCGCATTGTTGAAGCGGTCCAGTGTTCCCACCAGATAGCCTGTGATCCGGCGTATCCTGTCGAATTTCATATTGCTTTCCCTTTCATCCCTTCCGCATGAAGGGCACACATATCCGTCGATGACCCCTGTATATCCGCAAACCGGGTCACGGTCGACCGGATGGTTGATGCTTCCGTAGCCGACTCCCTGCTCCTTCATAGCACGGATGATGCTTTCGAATGCTTCAAGATTGTTGGACGTATCGCCGTCAAGTTCGATATAAGTGATATGCCCCGCATTTGTCAGGTTATGATAAGGCGCTTCGAGCCTGATTTTATCAAAGGCAGGAATCTTGTGGTACACAGGGACATGGAAAGAGTTCGTGTAATACTCTTTGTCTGTAATTCCCTCAATCTCCCCATATTTCTTTTTGTCTATTGCGGTAAAGCGTCCGGACAGCCCTTCAGCCGGTGTCGCGATCAGCGAGAAGTTCAGATTGTATTTACGGGCAGCATCGTCCATCCGTTTACGCATATGGGTGATGATCTGTAATCCGAGTTCCTGGGAGCTTTCACTTTCCCCATGATGCTTTCCTGTCAGGGCGACAAGGCATTCCGCAAGCCCGATGAAGCCGATCGTCAATGTCCCCTGCTTGATGACATCAGCGATTTTATCATCCCAGGACAATTTTTCAGATCCCTTCCATACATTCTGGCCCATCAGGAACGGGAAATTCATCACGCGCTTGTTCCCTTGAACCTCCATTCGCTCCAGCAATTGTTCAATAACCAGGTCGATCTTGTCATCCAATTCCTTGAAGAATGCCGACAGATCGGTTTTCCGGCCGTTCAGTTGCCCATGCTTAATGCCAAGCCTCGGCAGGTTCACAGTCGTGAAGCTCAAGTTACCGCGTCCGCTGACTACTTCATCTCCGCATACATTCCCGAGCACCCTTGTACGGCAGCCCATATAGGTGGCCTCCGTTTCCGGCTTCCCTTCTACGTAATATTGGGCATTGAACGGTGCGTCAAGGAAGCTGAAGTTAGGGAATAAACGCTTCGCTGATACCCGGCAAGCAAGCTTGAACAAGTCATAGTTCGGGTCTCCCGGATTAAGGGTCACCCCTTCTTTCACCTTGAAGATCAGAATCGGGAATATTGGGGTTTCCCCATTGCCCAGGCCTGCCTCCAAAGCCAGCAGAAGATTTTTTGTCACCAATCTCCCTTCTTCGGAAGTATCCGTTCCGAAGTTGACACTGGAGAAAGGAACCTGTGCACCTGCACGGGAATGCATCGTGTTCAGGTTATGGATAAAGGCTTCCATAGCCTGATATGTTTTTGTATTCGTTTCTTCTTTTGCTTCCTTTAAAGCAAATGCCTGGATTCTGCCGGTAAGCTCCTCATCCGTTTGGAAGAGTTGCATCAGCAGTTCCTTCTCAGCAGCCAGATACCCGTTCTTGATTGACAGCTGCAAAGATTCGCCGCTGCGCTTCTCGGCAGAAGCAACGATTTGTTTCACCTCTTCATTTGTCACCTCAGCATAGGCCAATAATGACAAAGCCTTCATCAGGTGGCTCATATATGACTTCCTGAATGTTTTACGGACGCCATCCGCCAAACCGTAGTCAAAGAATGGGATGCTTTGCCCCCCATGCTGGTCATTCTGGTTGCTTTGGATTGCAATGGCCGCTAATGCAGAGTAGCTGAGGATATCATTCGGTTCACGCAGAAATCCGTGGCCTGTCGAGAATCCATCTTTAAACAATTGCGTCAGGTCAATTTGGCAGCAAGTCAACGTTCCCATATTCATAAAATCCATATCATGGATGTGGATCTCACCTTCTTCATGGGCCTTGGAGTGCTCAGGCTTTAACAAGAATGATTTGCAGAATTCTTTAGAGACTGTACTTCCGTACTGAAGCATCGTTCCCATCGCAGTATTGCCGTCGATATTGGCATTTTCCCGCTTAATGTCTGCGGATTCCGCATCGGAAAATGTAATCTCCTTAATCGAATGCATCAGGCGGCTTTTGGAATCGCGGACACGGCTCCTCTCGGCACGATAAAGGATGTATTGCTCGCTCGTCTTGGCATGTCCTTCTTCAATCAGGGTTTTGACCACAATATCCTGGATCTCTTCTACACTTGGAAGGCCCCCGAAAAACAAACGGTTCACCTCTCCAACCACTTTCTCCGTAAGCTGTTGGGATAGGACATAATCCGCTTGCTTCCCCTCGAGTTTTGCTGCTTGCTCAGCAGCCAGGAAAATCGCCCTTGTTATTTTTTCCTTATTGAATGGTATAATCCTGCCATCCCGTTTACTAACCTCTTTGATCATCGCACAAAACCTCCAACACCACATATTGACATAAATGTTTTAAAAATATCTATATATAGTACAAAATTCCATAAAAATTCCCCTTAACTGTTGTTAAAGGGCAGCTTCTGTACCTCTTAATTTATCAACCCCGCCGGGCAATCGTCAATGGAAATTGAGGCATTTCCCCTCATTGTCGGCTAATCACTATAAAAACTTCACTCTTTTTTCATTTTATGAATCAGCCATGAACAAATGGTGATTGGCATGGCTGGAAAGGATACAAAAAAACCTGCCGGAGTACCGGCAGGTCTAAGTGAATGATTATTTTACTTTTACTGCAGCTTCTGCAGATTCTTTGATTGGTTTTTTCCAGAAACCGATAAGCAATGCAGTCACTACAGAACCAACCAATAGAGCAACGATGAACATAATTGGGTTTTCGATAGCCCAGATTACGAAAATACCGCCGTGCGGAGCACGTGAGATACATCCGAATGCCAACGCAAGTGCACCAGCGATTCCGGAACCAATAATGCAGCTTACGATTACACGAAGTGGATCAGCAGCCGCGAAAGGAATCGCACCTTCCGTGATGAAGCATGCACCCATGATATAGTTAGTTGTTCCAGATTCTCTTTCAGCTTTTGTGAATTTATTTTTGAAGAATGTAGTCGCTAACGCGATACCAAGCGGTGGCACCATACCACCAACCATTGCTGCTGCTTGAGGAGCATAGTTTCCGGAAGCAGCCATTGCAATACCGAACGCGAATGCCGTTTTGTTGAATGGGCCACCCATATCGATAGCCATCATACCACCGACAACAAGACCAAGGAATACTGCGTTTGCTCCAGAAAGACCGTTCAACCAGTTCATCAAGCCGTCCATTGCCCATGCAACTGGAGTGTTTACTACGTAAATCATGATTAGACCAACAATCAGAACACCGAACAATGGGTATAGAAGAACCGGTTTGATACCTTCAAGTGATTGTGGCAAGCGAGAGAATACTTTCTTAAGACCAATGATTACCCAACCAGCAAGGAAACCGGCGATCAGACCGCCAAGGAAACCAGCGCCACCTGAAACTGCAAGCAAACCACCAACAACACCTGGTGCGAATGCAGGACGGTCTGCGATTGCCATCGCAATGAAACCTGCAAGGATTGGAACCATGAAGCCTAAAGCCGAATCTCCACCGATGCTTGCCAACGCTTGTGAAAATGGAGTTACTCGCTCATATCCACCGAACAAGAAAGATAATGCAACAATCAATCCACCGCCGACAACGAATGGAAGCATATTGGAGATACCATTCATCAATGGTTTATAGAAATATTTCTTGATTGCGCTGCCGTCACCATCGTCTGTTGCAGAGGACGATGTGTTTTCACCGGTAGCTTGGTACACTGGTGCGTCCTGAGTGATTGCTTTTGTCAATAACTCATCTGTTTTTCTGATTCCAGCCGCTACCGGAACTTGGATTACGTGTTTTCCGGCAAAGCGGTTCATTTCAACTTGTTTATCTGCTGCTACGATGATAGCAGTCGCTTTTTCGATTTCTTCAGCAGTCAAAGCGTTTTTAACCCCTGTAGAACCGTTTGTTTCTACTTTGATTTGGATGCCGCGCTCTTTCGCTTTTGCTTTCAAAGCATCAGCAGCCATGTATGTGTGCGCGATACCTGTTGGACATGCTGTAACTGCAAGAACAAGTTGCTCATCTTTAGTAGTGTCAACTTTTTCTTCAGCAGCGCCTTCTTCTTCATTTTGCTTTTTGTCGATGATCGAAATAACTTCATCAGCTGTTTTCGCATCCAGCAATTGTTTACGGAAGTTAGCATCCATAAGAAGGGATGATAATTTTGATAAAGTTTCCAGGTGCTCGTTGTTTGCTCCCGCACTTGCAGCAATCATGAACAAAAGATGGGCTGGTTG
>CAKQBC010000065.1 GCA_934215995.1 uncultured Bacillus sp.
ATTTAAATCCGTCATTGACTAGTGTCCCCAACGATGCAATCGGCGGCTGCAGGCCTAAACCTATGAAGCTCAAAAAGGCCTCTGTAAACACAGCTCCCGGAATCGAGAACGTAACAGTGATGATGATCGGACCAAGTGTATTCGGCAGCAAATGCCTGAAAATCAAGCGTTTATCCTTGGATCCAAGCGTCCTTGATGCCAATACAAATTCCTGTTCTTTCAATTTCAGGATATTTCCCCGGACAATCCTAGCCATGCCGACCCAACCGGCAAATCCCATCGCTATCGTAATCGTCAGGATCCCCGGTTTCATGATCAGGATCAGCAAAATAATGATGATAAGCTGAGGTATTCCGACCAGCACTTCGATAAAGCGCTGCATGATATTGTCAACACGTCCCCCATAGTAAGCAGAAACGCTACCGTATGTAACGCCAATAATTAGATCAAGCAATGTGGCAAGCAGGGCAATATATAAAGAGACCCTGGTGCCTTCCCATACCCTCGTCCAAATATCACGGCCCAATTCATCTGTCCCGAACCAGAAGCGGCCATCGATTCCCTTCGCTTCATATTGATCCACTCCGCGCATATCCACTCCATCAAAAGGGAGCCATGATATATTTTCAAGCATCGGAATCTTCGGCGGCAAATTGGCGCGCATTATTTCCTGATCATCATATCCATAGCTATTGAAAAATGGGCCGATAATGGCAAAAAGAAGCAGCAGAAGCAACAGATAAAAGCCCGCCAACGCCCCTTTATTCTTCGCAAAACGTTTCCGGACTCCGCTCCAATAGGTAACAGATTCTCCCGTGAGCCCTTCCGCCAATGAATCTCTTTCTTTTGCAGGCTCAAACAGCTCTTTAGGGATCTTAGAAGTTTGTTCCATCATTTACCCTCCCCCATCAACCTGATTCTTGGATCAATAATTCCATACAATACATCCACAAGCAATGTGACGCCAATGAACAAAGCACTATAAAGCAATGTTGTCCCCATGATGATAGGATAATCATTGGTGAGGATCGACTGGACAAACTGTTCCCCTAATCCAGGAATGCCAAAAATATTTTCGATGATCAACGAGCCTGTGATCAGGCTGACAACCAGCGGACCCAATATCGTAATGACCGGGATGATTGCATTGCGGATGCTGTGCCTTGTAACGATTGCCCAGCTCGAAAGCCCTTTTGCTTCAGCGGTCATCATATAATCCTGGCTTAGGACCTCAAGCATCTCCGTCCTCATATAACGCGCAATGACGGCAACAATCGAAACCGCCAGAGTGATGGTCGGCATAATTGTGTATTCAAACCCATTCCACATAGCCACAGGAAGCCATTGAAGCTTAACACCGATCCAAAACTGCAGAAATCCTGCAAATACGAATGAAGGGACAGCTATCCCCAATACGGACAGGAGCATGGCCCCGTAATCAAGAATGGTGTTATGCCGCATAGCCGCAATAATTCCAACAATTATTCCGAGAATTGTCCCCACTATCAATGCCTGTATGCCCAGCTGGGCAGAAGGCCCGATCCTTTCCGCGATGATGGTGGTGACCGGACGGCCGTCGAATTGGAATGACACACCCAAATCGCCTTTGAAAATATTCGTCATATACTTGATGTATTGTGTTGAAATAGGTTCATCCAACCCATACTTTTCATATAATCTCTCTTTTTGCGCAGCGCTCAATTTATCATCGTTAAAGGGAGATCCAGGCAGCGTCTGCATGAGATAGAAGGAGAAGGTCGCAACAAGAAAAAAGGTGACCAGTGCATAACCGACTCGCTGAAAAATATATCTTCCCATTTTGTTCCTCCTGTTTCTTAAAAGATTGCTTGTTAACGAACCAATCAAAGACCCGCTTGGCCCTCTGTAACCTTAGAGAATGAGCAGCTCTTTGGATGATTTTGTAAGGACTTCATAGCCCTTATCTGTAATCAGGACATCATCCTCTATACGCACTCCCCCGACACCAGGGATATAGATACCCGGTTCCACAGTAATAACCATGCCAGGCTGAAGCACTTCTTCCGAATTTCCGGATACAGATGGCCCTTCATGGATATCAAGCCCAATGCCATGTCCTGTGCCGTGTCCGAAGTAATCTCCGTATCCACTTCGTTCGATGGGATTTCGTGCCCCCTTATCCACTTCACCGCATTTCATCCCTGGCCTGATGGAATCTATACAGGACAGCTGGGCATCCAGGACAATTTGATACACTTCTTTTAATTGGTCAGATGGTTCTCCAACAGCGATTGTCCTCGTGATATCAGACCGGTAGCCCTGGTATAATGCGCCGAAATCCAGCGTAATCATATCCCCTTTTTCCACCTTTTTATCTGTTGGTTTGCCATGGGGCAGCGCTGTGCGTGTCCCCGAAACAACAATCATGTCAAAGCTGGAGGATTCAGCCCCTTTTTTACGCATATAGAACTCCATCTCTGTTGCGATTTCCTTTTCAGTGATTCCTTCATGGATATAGCCCTGTATATGATTGAATGCATCATCGGCGATTGCAGCAGCTTCCCTTAATGTTTGGCATTCTTCCGCAGTCTTGACCATCCGCACCTTTTCAACCAGCCCGGAGACCGGGCATAGCTCTATCATTCCGAGACTCTCTTTATATTTTCTATATAGACTGCAAGTAAGATCATCTTCTTCATAGCCAAGCTTCTTGATTTTCATATTGTTTGCTTCAACCGTTGTTTGCTTCAACAATTGCCTGGATGACTCAACTATCTCAAAATCGGCCACCTCATCTTTTACCTGTGAAAAGTACCTAAAATCTACAATGATTTTTGCTTCATGTTGCGATATCAGCAATACCCCCTCGGAGCCAGTAAAACCGCTCATATATCTGCGGTTTGTCGGATTGGTGATCAACATGCCGTCCAACCCCGATTCATTCATTGCCTCTCTTACTTTTTCTAATTTTCCCATCCTGGTCCCCCCACATTTCGTAATCATAGATATTGGCATCAACCATTTCTTCGAGCTATATCATGCAATAATCATGCCAATATTACTGTTTTAACTTTTGAAAATATTGTCTTAAAATATTTACACAACCTTACAAAAAAACGTATAATTTATTTAATTATTATAAATTTTCAAACATTCCCTGTGAGGTGAGGATAAAATATGAAACATTTAATGCCGGATATAATGACTATGCTCAAGACAGATTTCCATATAATGTTTGATGATCCAAGACAAAAGCAAGACCATAAAGCGCAGGGAAGCATGACTTTAAAAAAAATTGAAAACGATTTCTTTTATACACATAAAGAAAGGAACGGGGCGGATCAGGAGAAATGGGCAGAAGCCTGCCTTGTCAGAAGCGATGTATCATGGCCCGAACTGATTCGTTTATTTAAGGTACACGAAATAGTATTCATAGAGGCCGGTGATATAATCATCGGTTATTTGAACAGAGCTGATTCCCTGATGGCCGTTTTCCAATCCTATCAGTACTTACAGGCATACTTTGGCGCCGTCCTTCTTACCACCGACGATGCTTTGTCCCTGATCGATGACGAAGAAAAAATGGTTGTTTGGACAGAAGCGGCCGAAACTATCTTTTCCATCTCAAAGGAAGAGATAATCGGAAAGCCTGCCACCGACTTCTTTGCGGCAGAAATGCTTCAATCCTTGAAAACTCTCAGGACAGGGGAAGTTGTGAGAAGACGACAACATCAACCCAGGGAGGATAAATTCGTCCTTATTAATTCTAATCCGGTCGTCCTTAATGATAAAATCATCGGCGCCGTTGCTGCAGAAACAGACATAACATCGCAGATTCGCCTTCACCAGGAAATTATCCATTTATCGAATGAAGTCCATCATTTACAAAACAAAGTCGCAGACCTCAGCCCCTCTGAAAATCCTTTTAACAAAATAATCGGAAGCAGTCCCGAAATGGAGCACTGCATTGACTTAGTCAAAAAAATAAGTTCCACCAATGTGACCGTACTGATTACGGGAGAAAGCGGAGTCGGCAAGGAATTGTTTGCAAAAGCCATCCATGACAACAGCAAAGAACGCCAAGGCCCATTTATCGCCATCAACTGCGGGGCCATTCCTTCGGCGCTATTCGAAAGTGAATTGTTCGGCTATGAGAGCGGCGCTTTTTCAGGCGCAAATCCTAAAGGGAGCAAAGGAAAATTTGAGCTTGCTGCCGGGGGAACATTATTTCTTGATGAAATCGGGGAAATGCCTTTAGATATGCAAGTCAAATTGCTGAGGGTCATACAGGAGAAATCCTTCTATCGGGTAGGAGGAAGCAAGACCTTTTCTGCCACTTGCAGAATCATAACAGCGACAAACAGGAATTTAGAAGAAATGATTACAGATGGGAAATTCAGGGAAGACCTTTATTACCGTCTTAATATCCTGAACCTTGAGATTCCGCCGCTCCGGAAACGGAAAGAAGATGTCTATGATTTAGTGAAAGCTTTTATACAGGAGTTTTCGATTTCATACAAAAAACCGGTACAGCATTTCCCGCATGATGTCTTTCAGGCCCTGTTGAATTATGATTGGCCGGGCAACGTCCGGGAACTCAGAAATACAGTGGAACGCCTGATCATTTTCTCAACAGATGGCCAGTTGAAGATCGAGCATCTCCCTAATCCAATCAAAGAACGATATGGAAACGAACAGCCTTACAAACAAGGAGATTCATCCACCCCTTTTCAGGACAGGCTGGACGAATATGAAAAAAACCTGCTGTTGCATGAGCTGAAACAAGCTAACGGAAACAAAAACTCACTTGCAAAAGATCTCGGCATTTCCAGAGCGACTCTTTATTACAAAATGAAACGCCTGGGAATATAGCGTCCCAAGATTTCCCGACCGGTACAGTTCCGTTCCATCCAGGAAAGCCCTATGGCTAAAAACAGCATGAAAACAGACAGGGCGGCAGAGAAGCTGCCCTGTCTGTTTTTTGACTCCGTGTATTTATCTTCTTCGATAATAGAAAGGAAATGTACCATTCATTCTTCTATCCGTTTTAGTAATCTCGCAGGGTTCCCTCCCATCACCACGCCATCCGGGACATCTTTTGTCACTACGGCTCCTGAAGCGATTACGGCATAATTGCCGATTTTAACCCCTGGATTGATGATGGCTCTCCCCCCAATCCAGACATTATCGCCGAATCCTGATTTCACACACATCCAAAAAGGTACAATCAAAATTGCATAGAAATTTTCACCGACATGTGTGTTATAGCCATAATCACATCGGAATGACGGTTCTATATATACATTTTCTCCAGTGGAACCGATCAGACCCTTCAATATTTCCTTTCTTTTAACTGCATCTGTTTCGGGACTCATTATATAATCTAGTTATCATTCTGGCATTCATTCTATCTCTCAGCAACTCCGGGTCATCTGCATGATGGAGATATAACATTATACCTTGCCTTGATGTTTCTTTCCCCTTCATCAGGGTCTTTCATTAGGAATACGCTTTCCTTTCCCATTTTTTCAGATTTTGTCTATATTTTTAGATCTTATCATTTTAATTGTCTCAAATCTTATACACCCAGAACGTTACAAGGAGTGTGTCAATAATCTGCAACTCCCTATTACTAAAGCGTTTTTACGAACATGTCATTCTATGGGGAACACATCCGAAAAAGCAAGTTATTTCCTGAATCCACTGTTAGATTCGCTGAAATTCATTCTCCTTTAAACAGCAAGCGGGCTCTATGCATAAGCTTATCTTTATTCATTTTTATCTGAACGATATATAATGAAAGTATAGAGGAATAAGCAAATTGTAGTATGCTGAAATATCTCTCGCTGAATTTTTAAAGCGCTTCCAATTCAGCGCATCAAGGGAACTAAGGGGGAATTACAATGGGATTATTAGAAAACAAAGTAGCCATCATTACAGGTAGCGGCTCGGGCATCGGAAAAGAAATCGCCTTCACATATGCTAAAGAAGGCGCCAAAGTGGTCATTGCCGATTTCAATGAAGAGGCACTGCAGTCAACAGTTGATGAATTTACAAAAGCGGGCTACCAGGCCTATGGTGTAAAAGTCAACGTTGTAAATGAAGAAGATGTAAAGAATATGTTTGCCGAGGCTATTTCAGCGTTCGGCCGTGTGGATATATTGGTGAATAATGCGGGCATAGGCGACAATATGAAGGCAGCGGCAAATGTCGATGACGACACATGGAACCGTGTGATGGACATTAACGTTACAGGTGTTATGCGCTGTATCCGCCAGGCATTGCCCCATTTTGAACAGAATGGCGGAGGCACGATCGTGAACATGGCTTCCTTATCGGGCGTGGCAGGAGGACGCGGCGGTTTTACCTATACGGCGGCGAAACATGCCGTGGTGGGAATGACCAAAAACATCGCATCCCATTACGGAGAGATGAATATCCGTGCTAATGCCATCGCTCCCGGCAATGTTGATACCGGCTTCGCAGCCAAAATGACAAATGTAGATAAATTCGGCATGCAGCAGGCGATTCGTGGACTCAGCTACATGACAAAAACAGGAAAACCATCTGAAGTAGCTAGCATTGCCCTGTTCCTCGCTTCCGAGCAATCAAGCCTCATGAATGGAACGGTACTTGTTGCTGATGGCGGCTGGAGCGCTTATTAAAGCTCTCCTTCTGCTATTGCATAAACCCCTTTACCGGAACCGGCAAAGGGGTTTTTCTATTTTTTTCATGAAGCTGGCTAACATTCTTCCAGAACCCTATGCCCCTGTCTTACTGCACCGGGATAGCGCCTGATCCAGAAACGATTTTCTGGCCATCCTCACTCAGAATATAATCAATGAATTGCTTGCCTTCTTTGGAAATGCTACCTTCCTTGTATACCATGATGAATGGACGGGATAGGCTATATGCGCCTTCCAGTACATTTTCTTGCGTAGCTTCTACGCCATCGATCATGACTGGGCTGACCGAGGCATCCAAGTATTCGAATGAAACATAGCCGATTGCTTGCTCGTTGTTATTCACGGTCGTTTTGATATTCCCGTTTCCATTGGCTACAACTGCATCTTTTGAAAGCTCAGCTGATTCAAACCCGATAATTTCCTGGAAGGCATCCCTGGATCCTGAGCCATCTTCACGGGAAACAACCACAATTTCAGCGTCATCTCCGCCAAGCTCGCTCCAGTTTGTAATTTTTCCAGTGTAGATTTCTTTCACTTGCTCCATTGTCAAGTTGCCAACTTTATTAGCAGTATGGACGACTACAGCAATTCCATCATGAGCGATGATGGTTTCCTTGAGCCCTTCTGCTTTTTCTTCTTCTTTCAGATCGCGTGATGACATGCCAATCTCTGATACTCCCTTAATCGCATTTGTGATGCCCGCGGATGAACCGATCTGGTTTACTTCAATTTTGTCATTTTCGCCTTTATTTGCTTCCGCCAGTTTTTCAACTAAAGGCCCTACAGAGGTGGATCCTGAAACAGAGATTGTCTTCGCAGCTGATCCCGCCGCGTTTCCTTCATTTGCACTGCACGCTGTTACAAGAGTAAGCATCATGATTGCCGCGAGCGCTGCCGCCAGTTTCTTCAATTTCAAATTCATTTCCTCCTTATTTGCGATTGTCATCATCGCTTGTAAATACGCTACATCTTTATAATAAAGGAAGAATATTAATCCACCGTAAACCCCCAGTAAAACAATTGTAAACTTTGAGAATACTCATTTAACAATGCATTTGCGGCTGGCATGGCCTGTGCTTCAGAAAGATGTGCATAAAAAAGATGGCTCGGAAACGTAATTCCGCGCCATCTTTCTCATTTTCTCTTAATATAGGTTTTTACTCAGGCCTGCCACTAACAACTTCCGATGCAATTATGAATTGAAATCGTACCTGCGGCCTTTAATCAGATAAGCCGCATTTTCAGCAATGTTAGTGATATGGTCTGCTGTCCGCTCAATGTGCCTGTTAATGAACAGCAATTGGATCATTTGGTTCAATGTCTCTGGCTGCTCCTTTAAACGGCTCGTGATGCTCTTGGATGTTTCGACATAATAATCGTCGACTTGATCATCAAGCAATCCCACTTCTTTCGCAAGGGCTATGTCTTCTTCGATGAATGCCCTTACTGCCTTTTCAAGCATTTGAAGGGAAAGATCCTTCATTTGCTCCAGGTTCGTGCTTGCAAGGAAGGAATCTCCTTCCCCCATTTTCACAGTTGCTTTTGCGATGTTTACAGCAAAGTCAGCAACGCGCTCGATTTCTGCAGTGATTTTCAGGGCCCCGATAATTTTTCGCAAATCACGGGATACAGGCTGCTCTTTCGCGATCAGCCAGATGATGAAATTGTTTATATCCACATCCAGTTCATCGATCGCCACGTCTTCCTCAATGACCTCCAACGCAAGGTCAATATCCTGGTTTTTAAGAGCATTAAACGATTTTTCTATTGCTTCAGCCGCAAGGTGGCTAATCTCCAATATTTTATCCTGCAGCTCCATTAACGATTTCTCAAAATTTTCACGAACGACCATGTTCAAGCCCCCCTCAAAAAAGATCAACCAAAGCGTCCAGTTACATAATCTTCTGTGCGCTTATCTCTTGGTGTAGAAAAGATTTTGCTTGTTTCATCAAATTCAATGACTTCCCCATTCAAGAAGAAAGCAGTTTTGTCAGATATACGGGCAGCTTGCTGCATGTTATGCGTAACAATGACAATTGTAAAGTCTTCCTTCATATGTGCGATCAATTCTTCAACTTTCAGCGTTGAAATCGGGTCAAGCGCTGATGTCGGTTCATCCATCAGGATGACTTCAGGTTTCATCGCAATGGTACGGGCGATGCAGATACGCTGCTGCTGTCCGCCGGATAAGCCAAGGGCTGATGTTTTCAGGCGATCCTTCACTTCATCCCAGATTGCGGCGCTTCGCAAGCTTTCCTCGACGATCGCATCAAGCTCTTTTTTGCTTTTCACGCCATGGATGCGGGGACCGTATGCAACGTTATCATAGATGCTCATAGGGAAAAGGTTTGGCTTCTGGAAAACCATCCCCACTTTTGTGCGCAAAGCGATTACGTCTGTTGAATCATATATATTTTCATTGTCGATGACAATGCTTCCGGTAATGCCCACACCGTCGATCAAATCGTTCATACGGTTTAAAGTGCGCAGAAACGTAGATTTACCGCAGCCGGAAGGTCCGATCAAGGCTGTTACTTCTTTTTCTTTAATTGCCATATCCACTTTGAATAGGGCTTGTTTTTCGCCATAGAACAAGTCTAAATCTTTAACCTCAATCTTCACTTTCCTATCCATAGAAGATTGGGAACCGTTTGGGACAACCGATGTCGTCATATATTACACCTCATTTAAAAGTCTGCCTTATTTAGCTTCTTGGAAATATATGTTGCCGTTAAGTTCAGGAACAAAATGATAACAATCAATACAATTCCGACTGCAGCAGCCAGTTCGATGTCACCGGCCTCCTGTGTAACAAGGTAGGCGTGGACAGTCAATGTTCT
>CAKQBC010000066.1 GCA_934215995.1 uncultured Bacillus sp.
GTGGGGCTTTGCCTTCGTCAGAATGCTTGTGATGATGCCGTTTATGCACACAGATTTACCGGATCCGGTCGCACCAGCAACAAGAAGATGGGGCATCTTGTTCAGTTCGGCAAGCACTGCTTCCCCAGCCACGTCCCGGCCAAGACCAATCAGCAAACGGGAATGGTTTTCCTGGGATTGTTTTGATTCAAGGACTTCACGAAGGGAAACCATTGATACTTCTGAATTCGGCACTTCAATGCCGATTGCGGATTTCCCCGGAATCGGTGCTTCGATCCTGATCCCCTTGGCTGCCAGTGCAAGCGCAATATCATCTGCAAGGCTGACAATTTTGCTAACTTTAACTCCAACAGCCGGGTGAACTTCATATTTTGTCACCGCCGGGCCTAAGTGCACCTGTGTCACTTTCGCATTGACTCCGAAGCTTTGGAAAGTCCGTTCCAATATAGCCGCGTTTTCATGGATCCGTTTGTGTTCCCTTGACTGGTCATTTTTTTTCGCGGATTGCAATAGGGTTAGCGGAGGCAGCTGGTAATCATCATTCTCCATTTCCACAAAGCTCATCTGAACGGACGGCTCCGGTTCTGCAGCTTCGGATTCCGCCGGTTCTGGCTGGACGTTCTCCTGCCGAATCGACACTGGATACTCCGCGATAAATTCATCATTATCGGCTGCTCCATGATCTGCGAAACTGTTTATGACAGTCGGCATCTGTTCATCAGAGGCGGATTCCGCCCCTTCTTCTTTCCGGTCCCTTTTTGTTTTCTTGGACCTTGTTGTTTTAGGCTCTTTTTCTTTTTTCTTTTCCTTCCACTCCTTCATATCCTCCACAAATAATTGCCATTGCTCTGACATGAAGGCTGTAAAAAAGGACAGCACCTTCTGGAATACTCCCCCAAGTGTTTTTCCTGTAAGCAGTACAACACCGATTATTATGCTGATGAATGCAGCGATTTTTGCCCCTGTTGCAGCAAACAGAAAATGGAATACCGCAAACAGGATAGCGCCAAGCATCCCACCGCCGAGGTCATCCACACGGTCGCTTCCTGTCACATCCATCCAAAAAAGCTCCCATGTATTGCTGATTACACTTGGCCGGGCAAAACCGCCGCCCTCTGACAGAAGATTGAATAATGTCACATGGCTAAGCAGCAATATGCTCCCGATTATTAAATAAATCCCGATCAGCTGCCTTTTGAAAAAATAGGGGACAGCTCTCTGGATCATCATGTACCCGCCAAGCACCAGGACAGACAGCAGGAGGATTACACCCCATTCGCCCATAAAGAACTTTGATACAGCCGATAAGGCTTCCCCGATTGCACCCAGCCTGGCTATACCGATGGCGGCCAGTCCGATCAGAACAAGGCCTATGATTTCAAACTGGATGGTTGAAGCCAATCCAGAGCTTTTTTTTGTTTTTTTCCTTCTCTTACGTTTTGCCATTTCCTCACCTGTTTCTATGTATCTTTCTGTATATGCAAGTACCGGAATACCGAGAAAGCAGCCGGATGGCTGCTTACAAGTCATGGTCTGCTTTTAGTAAACTTTTTTAGCAAAAAGAAAAGACTGCCATTTTCAGTATAACACATATGTTCCCATTATAACATGAGTCCCGTAAGGTTTCTCCAGGTGCCGGCTAGGGATGGATGCCTCTTCAAAAAAGATGTGTGCCGGGACGGAACTCATCATTCAAATAGTCGAAAGGGTTGGTGCTATCAATTTTGATGATGCGATAGCCTTGATTTTCTGTGCGCTCGGCTGTCACCAAAACCCCTTTGTAATAAAAGTTCTCTACTTGCGGCGCGGATTCCTGCACTGCCGGAAAAATCCATTCATGAGGAGTGATTGTATACAAAATCATTGGAGCATCCTGCTTTCTGAATCGCCGGCATCTGTGCCTTTTCGTTCCTGAATGAGTGCATTCAATTTCTTCAGCGCTTCCCCGATGCCTCCGACACCATCAATCAAGCCGCATTCGACTGCATCCTTGCCGACGATGTTGGTACCGATGTCCCTTGTCAGATTCCCCTTCGCAAACATAAGATCCTTAAATGTCTCCTCAGATATGCTGCTGTGCTTTGTCACAAAATGAATGACCCTATCCTGCATCTTATCCAGATATTCGAATGTTTGGGGAACCCCGATTACAAGGCCTGTAAGGCGGATCGGATGTATGGTCATCGTGGCTGTTTCGGCTATGAAACTATATGTGCAGCTTACGGCGATCGGTACACCGATTGAATGGCCTCCCCCAAGCACTATTGAGACTGTCGGCTTAGAAAGGGATGCAAGCATTTCAGCGATCGCCAAACCCGCTTCCACGTCACCGCCGACTGTATTTAGAATGACTAGTAGCCCCTCAATCTTAGGGTTTTGTTCTATCGCAACAATCTGTGGTATCACATGTTCGTATTTGGTTGTTTTATTTTGCGGCGGCAATTGCATATGGCCCTCTATCTGGCCGATAATCGTCAGGCAGTGTATGCTCGTGTCAGACATTTGCGGAATGGATGTTTGGCCCAGCTGCTGGATTTTATCTATGATGGAAGGTGTTTTTTGTTCACCTTGCTGCTGTTCTTTCGTGCTGCCATCCTGGTTCATTTTCATATCCCCTTTTCATAGTAGTACTATGTAGTATAAGCTTATGGACCGCTAATCATGCGGATGGGAAAAACCAAACAGCACTTCAGGCATCCCGATTCTATCGCAAACCAGCTGACGGTACCCTGGATAATAGCAAAAGAGGCTAGGGTGCAATACCTTAGCCTCAGTTCATTGAACCAATTAATTTATGCGGGAGCTTGTCCTGCTGATTGTTGTTTCTCTTTATTAATACTCCATGATGATCGGCATAATCATCGGTCTTCTTTTCGTCACTTCATATAAGTGGGAATGCAAAGACTCACGTATGTTCTGTTTAAGGCTCGACCAGTCAAAATGCTCGGAATTCACGTTCTTTTCGACCGTTTCCTTGACCAGGGCCACAGATTTGTCCATGAGCTTTTCTGATTCCCTCACATAGACAAACCCGCGTGAAATAATTTCCGGACCTGCGATGATTGATTTAGTGGCACGATCAAGCGTCACTACGACAATCAAGATGCCATCCTGTGATAAAAGGCGGCGGTCTCGAAGCACTATATTCCCAACATCGCCGATGCCGCTTCCGTCTATCAGAATATTGCCTGCAGTCACCTTTGATGTGGAGCGAATGCGATTTTCTACAATTTCAACTACTTCCCCATTTTCCGCTATCATAATATGGTCTTCGGGAATACCGCATTGCTTCGCCACTTTTGCATGAGATCTGAGCATGCGGTATTCACCATGTACCGGCATTATATATTCAGGCTTCAAAAGATTGATCATCATCTTCAGTTCTTCCTGGCTGCCATGCCCGCCAACGTATAATGCTTTATTTCCGTACGCAACATTAGCCCCGGCACGGTATAGCTGATCGATGGCGCGGGACATATTAAGCTCTCCTCCACGCACTGGGAGTGCTGCGATGACAACTGCGTCGTCCTCCTGAAGCTGCACTTGCCTTTGGTTGCCTCTCGCAAGCTTTTCCATAGCGGAAATAGGCTCGCCTTTTGCTCCTGAAATCAGGATCACCAGTTCATGGTTTTTATATTTTCCTGCATCCTGAATCGGAATAACGACATCTTCTTCGACATGCAAATTGCCTGTTTGCAGGCTGATATCGAAAATCTGGCGTATTTCATTACCTACGATAATTACCTTTCGGTTGCTTTTGTAAGCTGCATTTACAGTATGCTGGATTGTATTGATGTTTGAAGCGAAAGTTGTGATGATGACACGGCCGGTTGAACGCTTCAGTGTATCAATCATGTCTTTCTCAACCGTTTCTTCTGTACCTGTATATCCTGGTTTTTCGGCGTTCGTACTGTCGGACAACAGCAGAAGCACCCCTTCTTCTCCAAGCTGCGCTATTTTCCCTATATCGGCTGCATACAGCGGCGATGCAGTTTGGTCGAATTTAAAATCGCCCGTGTACACAATGCAGCCCTGCTTCGTATGAAGGGAAATGCCCAGCGAACCGGGTATGCTGTGATTCGTTTTAAAGAATGATACTTTAATAGATTGGAATGATAATTCAGTGGTATGGTCGACAACCTGCAGATTGGCCTTCCCTTTGAATTTCACTTCCTTCAATTTTAATTTCAATAATTCAAGGCTCAGTTTCGTTCCGTAGATAGGGACGTCTATATATTTCAGAATGTAAGGCAGCGCCCCGATGTGATCTTCATGTCCATGGCTTATGAAAATGCCCTGGATTTTTTCTTCATTCTCAGCCAGATAGGAGATATCAGGTATTACGACATCAATTCCGAGCATTTCGTCTTCCGGAAACATTAATCCAGCATCCAGGACGAAAATTTGGTCCCCTATTTCCGCTACATACATATTCTTTCCAAGCTCCCCTTGTCCGCCAAGGGCAAATACTTTTATGTTCCGATTATTTTTGTTTTTCACTGCATGTTCCTCCTAATTCATTAACCAACCCGTCCACATAAATTATTACCATTATACCTTATGTAAAATTTATATATCAACATATATAAGCATGAATACCCCTTTGCACCCAGAATATTCCTTATTTTTACAATCTTATGTATCGTCTTTTCCCTCGGCAAAACCAGGGGCGTTGCTGTCTGAACCGCCCGGCATCCGGCGGTTTTTCGTGTTGCCCTTAAAAAAGCCAGTCATTGAATTGACTGGCTCAGACTGTTGACAAACGCTCGCATTCTTCGTTGCTTGCCCTGCTCGACTGACAAGCGCTTTCAATCAGTCTGACGTGCAATAACAAAGAAATTACTTAAAACTTAATTTTGTCTACAAACCGAAGCCAGTCATTGAATTGACTGGCTTTTCAGTACGTAATATGTCTTCAAATTTGGTTGATCAACATATTCAGCTTTTCCCGTTCCTGCGGGGACAGCGGCACTAATGGCAGCCGGACAGACCCCACATCGATCCCTTTGTATTGAAGGGCCGTTTTAACAGGAGCCGGGCTAGGCGCAAGAAACATTCCGTTCATGACAGGAACAAGGCTCTGATGGATTTTGGCCGCCTTCCTATAGTCCCCGTTATAAAAGGCTTCAATCATTTCCTGCATTTCATTCCCGATTATATGGGAAGCCACAGAAACAACTCCATCACAGCCGATCGCCAATGATGGAAGTGTCAGAGAATCATCTCCTGTGTAGACAGAGAAATCATCACTTGTATTGGCGATGATCTCCGTAACCGCAGAAAGGTCGCCAGAAGCTTCTTTGATCGCTACGATATTCGGGATTTCCGATAGTTTGACTGTCGTTTCAGGCGCAATGGAAGCGACTGTACGGCCTGGTACGTTATATAACATAATAGGCAAAGCCGTTTCGGATGCAATTGCCTTAAAGTGCTCGTACAAGCCTGTTCCAACATAGTTGTGTCCTAGTTTTACTGCCAAGTTTTCTGCTGTTTGTATAGCTTTTTCAGCTTTTTTTGTCAGCTCGATGCTGGCATATGTGTTGTTGCTCCCTGTTCCTGCAATAACCGGCACACGCTTATCAACAACCTTCACGACATGCTGGAAAAGAGCTACCTTTTCTTCTGTAGTCAGGGTTGGGGATTCTCCTGTTGTTCCTGAAACAACAAGTCCGTCCGAACCATTTTCCAGTAAATAATTCACCAATTTTGTCGTTTTGACAAAATCCACATTGCCTTTATTATCAAACGGGGTTACCATCGCTGTAAGAATTTTACCAAACGTATTCATGTTTCCTTCACTCCTTTAATCTCTGCTGTAAGAGTGCTGTTTTAGATTGTCTTAACATTGCTTATTGAATGCGGGTTTCTTTATAATCCATATGCAGCTCAAAAGCGTCATGGAGTACATTTACCGCTTCAATCAGGCGGTCTTCCTTAACAAGCACCCAAATGGTTGTATGGCTGTCCGCTGCCTGCAGGATTGTAATCCCTTTTTCAGCAAGGGCTGTCACGATTTTTGCATTGACCCCTGGCACACCGGCCATTCCAGCGCCCACTACGGACACTTTTGCACAATTGCGTTCAACTACCGGTTCATAGCCGATTCCCTCAAGAATTGAGATCGCAAGCTCTGTCATATCCTCACTGACAGTATACACCACGCCATTTGGCGATATATTGATGAAGTCGACGCTGATGTGCGCATTCGCCATTGCCTGGAATACTTCTGTCTGGACATTGTATTGGTCTTTCTTCGCTTTAACCTTGATTTGGGAAATCTTATTTATATGCGCGATTCCTGTTACGGAACGCTCCCTGATATCGCTTCCTCTGCTCTGGCGGTGAAGGCTTGTCACCAATGTACCCAGTCCATCGCTGTATGTTGAGCGGATGCGGATCGGCACTTTAGCGGCCATTGCGATTTCAACCGCACGTGGATGGATCACCTTCGCCCCTTCGTATGCCATATTGCATACCTCTGTATATGTCACTACCGATAATGCCCTTGCATTTTCGGCAATGCGCGGATCTGCGGTCATGATTCCCTCCACATCTGTGAAGATATCAATCCATTCCGCATGTACAGCTGCACCGATGGCAGCGGCTGAAGTATCACTTCCGCCACGTCCGATTGTTGTGATGTCGCCATTTCGGGCCACTCCCTGAAATCCGGCAACTACAACTACATCATATTTATCCAGTTCTTTTACAAGACGGTCGCATTTCATTTCAATGATCTTAGCATTTGTGTGGTCATTGTTCGTCCTAAACCCGGCTTGGGCTCCTGTATAGGCTGTAGCCTTAATCCCATTTTGCTGCAGCATATTGGCAAAGACGACGGAAGATATGGTTTCACCGACTGACATTAACAGATCTTGTTCTCTCTTAGTGACTTTATTGTCTGCAGAATCAATCAGAGATAATAAAGTATCCGTAGCGTACGGTTCGCCTTTCCTTCCCATGGCGGAAACGACCGCAACCACTTTATACCCTTCCTGCAACGCTTTTTCTATATGCCTTCTGGCGCACTGTCTGCTCTCGTGGTCTCTTACAGAAGTGCCTCCGAATTTTTGAACGATAATTTTCATTTTTACACCCCAACAGAACCCAGCCTTCCTTCCTTAAGGATGGCTGGGATTATGAATAGATTCCTTTATTTTACGGCAACCAGTCCGAGTTTCAATAGACTTTCAGCAATCTGTACAGAATTCCAGGCTGCCCCTTTTAAAAGATTATCAGAGACTACCCACATATGGAATCCTTTATCATTATCCAGATCTTTACGAATCCTTCCGACAAACACGTCGTTTTTGCCAACACTGTCAGCAGGCATTGGATAAAGCTGTTCTTCCGGAGCGTCCTGAAGTACAATTCCCGGAGCATTGCTCAACAGTTCTTTCAGTTCCTGCACCGTAACACCCGGCTGGTCGACTTCGATATACAAAGACTCTGAATGGCCTGTTACAACCGGTATGCGCACACATGTTGCAGCAACCGGAAGCTCCGGCAAATGCATGATTTTTTTCGTCTCATTGATCATTTTCATTTCTTCAAATGTATAGCCATTATCCTGGAATTTATCAATTTGAGGAATGGCATTGAATGCAATCTGGTAATGTTTTTTATCCGATTTCACAGGCAGGATCCGCGGTTCGAATCCCTCTCCTGACAATATCGCCTTCGATTGTTCTTCAAGTTCCGTGATCGCCGCTGCCCCGGAGCCGGAAACAGCCTGATAGGTCGATACGATCACTTTGTTCAATCCATACTTTTTGCGGATCGGTTCCATGGCAACAACCATTTGGATTGTGGAACAGTTCGGATTGGCAATGATTCCTTTATGGGCATGGAGATCCTCTTCGTTTACTTCAGGCACGACCAGCGGAGTGTTTTCATCCATCCTGAAGGCGCTTGTGTTATCGACCACGATCGCCCCGCGCTTTGCAGCTTCCGGTGCAAGCTCCAGTGAAACGCTGCCGCCTGCACTGAATAAAGCAATATCCACTCCCTCGAATGATTCCGGCTTCGCTTCCGACACTGTATATTCTTCATTCTTGAATGTGATTTTTGTTCCGGCAGAGCGGGAAGAAGACAATAAAGTAAGTTTCCTGATCGGAAAATTCCTGTCCGCCAGCGTTTTGAGCATTTGCTGCCCGACCGCTCCCGTTGCTCCAACTACTGCTACATGTAAGCCTCTTCTATCTTCCACCAACCAGACCCCTTTTCTTGTGACTATTTTTTAATTTAGTTTTTATATAACTGAATACAATACAATTATGGCTATTGCATAAACAGTAAGTATAGCTCTATGTTTTTACACATTTATATTGATTTTACCATATTAGCACATAAAAGAGAGAAAGTTTCTAAAAAAACCGTCTATCTTGATTTTAAATAGGATTGCGGAACTTTTCAATGATTAACGGCTGTATTTGCCGGCCTTCCAGAGCTGCGAGGATCGTATCCTTCAGCAATGTCATTTCTGCAACCATGGATTTCGGCTTCTTTTCCGGATCGTCCTGGCCGAAAGGCACGAAATAAAGATCCTTTGAAGCCAAAAGCCGCATCAGGTTCACGCCATTCAGCCCAAGGGCATCATTCGTTGAAATTCCCAGTACGACCGGACGGTGGTTCCTCATTGTCGCTTTGGCAGCCATGAGCACCGGGCTGTCCGTCATTGCGTTTGCCATTTTGCTCATCGATGTTCCCGTCATCGGTGCGATCACCATGCAATCAAGCGGCTCCTTCGGGCCAAGCGGCTCAGCCTTTACGATTGTATCGACGGCTTTATGCCCCGTAATCGACTCGAATCTTTCGAGCCATTCCTGCCCCTCCCCGAACCGTGTATTTGTGTTGATGACAGTGGAAGACACAACAGGAATCACTTCCGCCCCTTCATTCACAAGCCTTTCTATTTCGGGAAATACAGCATCATATGTGCAATGCGAGCCTGTCAGGCCGAAGCCTATTCTTTTTCCAATAAGGGTCATACTAGCCTCTCCTCTCTTTTCTGTAAGTCATCCTGCAAGAGCTGCGAAAGAACGTTAGCCAAAATCCTTCCAGCCGTCTTAGGGGCGACTATCCCCGGCAATCCCGGAGCCAGCAGCGCCTTGATGCCCCTCTTCTCCGCATAGCGGAAATCCGTTCCTCCAGGCTGGGACGCAAGATCTATGATCAGCGTATTCGGCGCCATGCCTGCTATCACTTTTGCTGTCACAATCGGAACAGGGATCGTATTGATGCATATATCCACATTGCTTACTGCCTCTCCAATGTCTTTTAAATAGAATGGTTCCATCGACATTTCTGTTATTCTTGCGATATCCGCACTTTTTCTCGCCCCGACCTTCACATGGGCCCCTAATGATTTAAATGCCCTGGCCACACTCATCCCCACCCGGCCCAGCCCAAGTACTGCAACCCTGCAGCCGTGTATCGTATAATCCGTATGCTGGATCGCCATCATTATCGTGCCTTCCACGGTCGGAATGCTGTTATATATGGC
>CAKQBC010000067.1 GCA_934215995.1 uncultured Bacillus sp.
GAAACAAAAGGATGATGCGCTATTTCGCCTGATGGATGAAATCAGGGAAACAAAACAGGTGGTATGGACGGGGGGTGCAAGCTTTTCTGTAGAGGGAAAAGGCTTTCACAAATAGAAAGAAAATAAGATTACCTGTATACTACATAGAAGGGAGAGTTAGGGAGGGGAAGAATCGTGGAGCTTCAGAAGCGAATATCGAAAAAAGCGCTGTCCGTATGGAGAATCAATGGCTTGATCCATACAGGAATCTATATGGCCATAGCAGCCCTGCTTACGTTTTTGGCCATGTTATTCGACTGGCCGGGCTGGGTAATAATCATTTTTTGGGGAATTGCCGTTCTTCGTTTTGTGTACAGTGTCATCATTTTTCCGGCACTCAGCTATAAACAGTGGAGATATGAGGTCAGGGAAACGGAAATTGAATTGCAGCAGGGGCTGTTCATTGTAGAGAGGACGCTTGTACCGATGGTCAGGGTGCAGCATGTGGATATTTCCCAGGGACCGATCATGAAGAAATATGGATTATCGTCCATCGGCATTTCCACGGCAGCCACTGTCCATGAAATACCGGCTCTAGAGAATGGGGAAGCAGAAGAGCTGAGGCATTATATCTCAAGGATGGTGCAGAGGGTGAAGGAAGATGTCTGAACAGGCAAGGCTGCATCCCGCTGCCATTATACTGAATACATTGAAGATATTAAAAGATGCCTTTCTCCCGTTCGTGGCAATTATCTTTATCGGAGATGCCGATGATGGCTGGTGGATCAATATTATTATGGCTTTTATTTATATGGGGGCCAGTACGGTATCCGGCTTCGTCAAGTGGCTGACGTTTTTTTACCATATTGAAAATGATGGGATACGCATACATTCAGGTGTTTTCATCAAAAAGAAAAGATATATTTCGTTTGAAAGAATACATAGTGTAGATATGACGGAAGGGCTGCTGCAAAGATTGTTCGGGCTCGTAAAGCTGACGATTGATACAGCAGGCTCCTCGGATAAGGAAGGGGAAGCGGTCCTGTCTGCAATCACAAGAGCGGAAGCTATCCGTATAAGTGAACTGATTGAAGGCAGCAAGGCAGGCAGCATAGGCGAAGATGCGGCGGATGAGCCGGTTGAACAGCCGATTAAGAGCGAGAAAACCGTTTTTACGATGTCACATAAGCAAATCCTCATTATGGCGCTGACGTCCGGCAGGATCGGCGTTGTTTTTGCCGGGGCTTTTGCTTTGCTGGGACAGCTGGGCGATAAGGTATTTATTGACCGGATTTTTGAAGAAGTGCAGGCGGCAATGGCTGTGTTTTCTATCATCTTTTTAGTTGTGGTCATTCTGGCTATTCTGGCTGTCACATATGCAATTGCGGTCATCTGGATGATGCTTAAATATGCCAATTTTTCAGTGAAGAAAAGGGAAGGGGATTTAATCATCACGCATGGTTTGCTGGAGAGGCGGCAATTAACGATCCCAATGGAGAAAATCCAGGCAGTCCGAGTCGTTGAGAGCGTCATACGGCAACCCTTTAATCTGGCCACGGTTTATTTGGAAACTGCCTCTGGCTCTGCGGAAGAGCTGGAGAAGTCCGAGACGATGCTTTTTCCGTTAATCAGCCGTAAGCGTTTGGGCCAGCTGTTGAATCCGATTCTCGGGCAATATACGATTGACACGGCCATTACTCAGCTGCCGAAGAAAGCCCTGCCCAGGTACATCATGCGCCAATTGATGTTTTGGATACCTGCCGCAGGAGTCGCCATTTACTTTTTCAGGCCAATCGGATACTTGTCCATAGCCTTTGTGTTCATTGGGGCGGCCTGGGGTTATTTATCGTATAGAGCAGCGGGCTGGGGCCTTGAAGGGAAACAATTGACGCTGCGGTTTCGCCGAATTTCAAAGTATACTTATATTGCCCGCAAAGAGCGGATCCAATCCTTCACAACGAGCCAAAGCTGGTTTCAGCAAAAAAGCGGCCTGGGCACAGTGAATGCCTACAGCAAGACGGGGTCAGGAGCGGGTGTCAGCAACGGCACAGTGGCTGACGTGGATGAAAAGGACCTCGTCGCGTTAAGGGACTGGTTCCGTTACCACTGATGGAACAGATTCTTGTTGCTGTACGAATAAAGGAAGGCCATTGCGAAGCCGATTGCACATCCGGCAAAATGGGCCGTTAAATTTACATTGGCCTGAAAGATGGGCATGAAGAGGGCGAGGGCGGTTAATGCTTTGATCATGGATGCATCCTGCTTTGTCATCACATGTTTTTTGGCTGCGAGCAAGAAGAGGTAGAAGCCGAAGAAGCCGAAAATCGAGCTGCTTGCCCCCAGATGTGAATAAGTTAAAGGCTTGATGAGATAGGTGACGGTATTAGCGCCAACACCTGAAACGAAGTAAAGCAGCAGGAATCTGAAAGGCTTCAGCATGACTTCAACAGCCGGTCCAAGAATCAGGATGGTAAAGGTGTTAAATATAAAATGTGTCGCGTTGCTGTGTATAAATATCGGGGTCAGCAAACGCCACAGCTCCCCTTCCCTTATATAAAGGTTGATTCCGATTGTATGCTCCAGAATGATGCCTTTCGGGAATATGGGAAGGGAAATCGCGAAGAAAAGCGCTGCATTTAAGCATAGGATGCCTGTAACGCAGGGGTACAGCCGTATGAATTCGCGAAGGCTTTCTTTTCGGATGAACATATAGGGCTCGCCTCCATTATTAGAATACGATATAGTGTATGCTGCATTTTTTTGGATAGAAGGTGAAGAGGATGATAAAAGGGATCGGAATAGATGTTGTGGAAATAGCGAGGATCCGGGAGCTTGCCGAATCAAACGGGCGATTCGCTGAGCGGATCTTGACCGGGCGGGAGCTCGCCAGATATGAGGAGCTTAAAGAGGAAAGGCGCTTTGAATTCCTGGCCGGGCGTTTTGCTGCAAAGGAAGCATTTTCAAAAGCCTATGGAACGGGAATCGGCAAAGAGTTGAGCTTCCATTCAATCTCGGTCGGCAATGACCCAAAGGGGAAGCCGGTCATCAAGGAACCGTTCTCGGCAGGCGTTCACCTTTCCATCTCCCATAGCAAGGAGTATGCGGTAGCGCAGGTAGTAATAGAGGAAGTTGGCGAAACAGAAGGTTGATGAGACCCGCATTTCTCACAAAGTGGCCGTATTAAGGAATCCATTTTCTGAATGCCTGATATGCAATCGTATAGACAATGTCGACCGAATGGCACCCGATGCGGGTGTCCTTTTTCTTTTTTTCAGCTGGACCCTGGACATATTCGGCTTAGGGGCCTCATATACTTTTATTGCTATAGGTGAGACAGGTTCAGCGTGATAGTGCTAGAGCAGAAAGGCATAATCAAAGTCAGTCATCATTCTAATATCTAATCCTGATGTCTCCCTTTTTTGTAAATAAAAGAAGGGGTTGAAGAGATGAAGAAGTTTTTACTGATCATGGCGGGTATTCTGATTGTGTTCTCGTTAGCTGCTTGTGGCCAGAAATCACAGGAGGATGTAGAAAAATCCTTGAATAAAAAGGTAACGCAGATGAAGAGCTACAAAGCGAAAGCACAGATGACTTTAAAAATGGGCAGCGATCCGCAAGTGTATGACGTGGAAATTTGGCATAAGGATCCGGACTATTACCGGGTGCTTCTGAAGAACGAAAAAAAGGAACAAAGCCAGATGATACTCCGGAATAAGGATGGTGTATATGTGCTGACGCCTGCCTTGAACAAAAGCTTCCATTTCCAAAGCGATTGGCCGAATAAGAGCAGCCAGGCCTATTTGTATGAGTCGATCGTAAAGGATATCATGGAGGATAAGGAATCGACATTCAAAGCGACAGACAACCACTATGTGTTCGGGACAAAGACAAGATACCAGAACAACAAGATGCTGCCGTTGCAGGAAATCACATTCAAGAAGAAAGATCTTTCCCCTGTCAGTGTGAAAATCATGGATTCAGACCATAATACCCTTGTGACGGTGGAATTCTCGAAGGTGACCTTTAACCCGACATTCGAAAAGGATGCCTTTGATATGAAAAAGAATATGACCGGAGCCCAGTTGGAAGTCCCTGTGATGGCAGAGGCAGAAGGCGGGGAAATGAGCCTTAAATACCCTGCGGAGATGGATGGAATCTCTCTTGTGGAAGAAAAAGAAGTGAAGACGGACAATGGAATGAGTGTCGTTTTGACATATGAAGGAGAAAAGAATTTCACAATGATCGCAGAGAAGGCGGAAGTGGTGGAATCCTCAATTTCCCCTCAAAGCGCGCTTGGCGACCCGGTTGACCTTGGCTATACAATTGGAGCGCTTACCGACAGGAGCATTTCCTGGACCTTGGACGGAGTGGATTATACAATTGCTTCCCAAGACCTCACAAAAGAGGAAATGGCGGAAATCGCCCGCTCTGTACAAGTTGAACCAATCAAATAATAGCGAAGAATGCCGGCCGCCAGCGGCCGGCTTTTGTTTATGGGGACAGGGAATTTGCCGGCCGGTATCGGGTTTCAGTTGCTTTCCCTATCCTGTATAATAGGATTAGTATATACACCAGAGAATGACCACAGAAAAGAAAGAAGGTTGGCGAAAGTGGAAACGGCTTTTTACAGAGATACATGGGCAGAGATTGACTTGGATGCAGTTCGCCATAACGTCAGGAGGACGAAACAGCATCTGGAGGATAACGTGAAGCTGTTTGCTGTTGTGAAGGCGAATGCTTATGGGCACGGTGATGCGGAGGTGGCAAAAGCGGCTTTGGATGCAGGGGCCGACTTCCTTGCGGTTGCGTTCTTGGACGAGGCAATCGTGCTGCGGAAAAAAGGGATTGATGCACCTGTATTAATTTTGGGCGCGGTCAGGCCATCCGATGCCGGCCTTGCAGCTGAATATGGACTGGCTGTAACTGTATATGATCATGCTTGGCTTATGGATGCTGCACCTTATTTGAATGAAAAGCGGGCTTTGGCAGTCCATCTCAAATGCGATACAGGAATGGGGAGGCTCGGATTCCGCAAATTGGAGGATATGGAGGCTGCAGAAGAATATATACGTAAAACGAACGGATTCTATCTGGAAGGTATATTTACCCATTTTGCAACAGCTGATGAATTGGATCATTCTTACTATGTAGAGCAGATGGGCCGCTTTATGCAATTCCTCGGAAGCCTTGCGGAGAAACCTCCGATTATACATTGCAGCAACAGCGCTGCCGCCCTGCGTTTCCATGATTCTGCGTTTAATGCTGTCAGGCTTGGCATATCCATGTATGGTTTAAGCCCTTCTCCGGACATCAAGCCGATTTTGCCGTTTGAACTGGAAGAAGCAATGGCGCTGTATACAAAGATTGTCCATATTAAGCAATTGCCGAAAAATCAGTGCATCAGCTATGGAGCCACTTATCGGACCGAAGAAGCAGAGTGGATTGCGACGCTTCCGATCGGATATTCGGACGGCTGGATCCGGAAGCTTCAGGGGCAGGAGGTCCTTATTGACGGCATTAGGGTGCCGATTGTCGGCAGAGTCTGTATGGACCAGTGCATGGTCAAACTTCCGAAACACTATCCTGTCGGCACAAAGGTTACGCTGATCGGGACAGATAAAGATGAAGCTGTCACGGTCGATGAGATTGCTGAAAAGCTTGGAACAATTAATTATGAGGTGACATGCATGGTCAGCAGGAGAGTTCCCCGTGTGTATCTCGAAAACGGGAAGATTGCCTCTGTCCGCAATGAATTGTCCGGTATTTGATGAAAATGGGCTTGTTGTGTATGATTTTAAACTAGAAATGGGAAGACTGTAGGAGAGGAATTATTGCTTGCGGGCGACATTTTTTTCTTGCGTTATGTCGGTGAAAACGTGCATTTTATAGGAATTTGATGCATAAATATAAACCAATCATGCTGATACTAAGACTGCGTAAATTCATAATTCCCTTTTCAAGTTTCCTTTTTAATGGTAATATGTTGTTTGAAATAGATTAAATAGTATATGTGTGTAGTGATGGTGGAGGTGTATGCTTGTGTCCGAACCTAGCGTGACAAGAGAGATATTGGTTCAATTACCCCAGAATTTATTGACGGAACTCGATGGATACGTTGAAGAGGATAACGTTAACCGTAACGAACTGCTATATCGCGCAACAAAAATGTATCTTCACGAAAGAAAAAAGAGAAAAATTCGTGATGAGATGAAACGCGGCTACATTGAAATGGCCACGATAAACCTGAGCATTGCATCTGAAGCATTTCTGGCGGAGTATGAGGCAGAGCATTGCGTTGAACGACTAGTAAGTGGAGGATAAACCGTTGATCGTTGTTAAGCGCGGTGACGTATACTATGCAGATTTGTCCCCGGTGGTCGGTTCAGAACAAGGTGGGACCCGCCCAGTACTGATTATTCAGAATGATATCGGTAATCGCTTTAGCCCAACGGTAATTGTTGCTGCCATAACAGCTCAAATACAAAAAGCTAAACTTCCGACACATGTCGAAATTGATGCTAAAAAATATGGTTTTGAACGAGACTCAGTCATTTTATTAGAACAGATACGTACCATTGATAAGCAGCGCTTAACTGATAAGATCACTCATTTGGATGAACAGATGATGAGGAAAGTGGATAACGCTTTGCAAATCAGTACGGGACTTATTGAGTTTTAGCCAATTAATACAAAGACAAAACCCTTTCCGGCCTGAAAGGGTTATTTTTTTTGCCCAAAATTTGCTTGAGGAAATGCCCGGTCAATCTTGCCGACCGGTGGGGCTTTTTTCTGTATACGCCCTTTGCTCTTTTGAAATGTTTGACGCGCCATATTGGTTGGAAGTATATTGAAGGTATAATGACAGAATGTTCGAAGAAATGCAGGAAATCGAAAAAAAGTTTTCAAAAATAGGATTACTTTCAGAGAAACGGGGTAAAAAGAACAGTTGAGGCATAAAGTGTGTACGGAAAGTTACAATCAAGCAACATGTTAATTACAAAATTATTTTGAAATTATCAGTGTGGTAAAATGGGGAGGAAAACATGCATAATTCAGTATTCAATTATATAACAGAAAATAGAAACAAAATCCTTGAGCGCTGGATCAAACTGATGAAGGAAGATACGGATGAAAGACTGGTCAATGTAGTCTCCGACAGAATGTTCCTGGAAACAAGCAATCAGTTCATAGATCTGATTGTTTCGAATGTAAAGGAGTCCCATGAAGATTTCAAAATGAAGCTGACGGATTTTGCCGAAAAGGTGGTGCGCCTTGGCTGGCCATTGACTTTTGTCATTGCCGGGCTGAAGAAATTCAATTTAATCATCCATGAAGAAATGATCAATGAGGGCATCATCAATTCCGAGAATCAAATAGACATGCTGTACGACTTTGATAGTTGGACAAGTCCGATGAATACAGAAATCATCAATACGTATACGGATACATGGGAAAGGACAGTATCGCTGCAAAAGATCGCCCTGCAGGAACTGTCTGCGCCGCTGATTCCTGTATTGGAAGGCATCACCGTCATGCCGCTTGTCGGAACAATCGATACAGACAGGGCCAAACAGATCATGGATAACCTTCTGACCGGCGTTGTGAAGCACAGGTCAGAAGTGGTGCTGATCGATATTACAGGCGTTCCGCTCGTTGACACGATGGTTGCCCATCATATTATCCAGGCGGCAGAGGCTGTAAGGCTGGTGGGCGCAACATGCATACTTTGCGGCATTCGTCCGGAAATAGCGCAGACGATTGTGAATCTGGGCATCAACCTGAATGAAATCATCACGAAAAATACGCTTAAGCGGGGATTCGAAGCGGCGCTTGTTCATACAAGGAGAAAAATTGAAGAGGTAGAGGCGGAGGAAACCTTATGAGAATTCCGATTTTAAAGCTCTATGATTTTTTGCTCGTTTCAATTCAATGGGAACTGGATGATGCCACGGCTCTCCAATTTCAAGAAGATTTGCTCAAAAAAATCCATGAATCGAATTCAAGCGGTGTTGTGATCGATATCACATCCATCGATTTCATCGATTCTTTTATAGCGAAAGTTTTAGGCGATGTGGTCAGCATGTCCAAGCTGATGGGGGCGAAGGTGGTCATCACCGGGATACAGCCGGCAGTTGCGATTACCCTTATAGAATTAGGCATAAATCTAAAAGACGTTTTCACAGCCTTGGATTTAGAAAAAGGTTTAGAGAAATTACAACAGGAACTGGGGGATTGAGTATATGCATCAATCCTGTGTGAAAATAGTCAATGAATGGGATATAGTGGCTGCTAGGCAGCTGGGGAGAAATGTAGCGAAAGACCTGGGTTTCGGAACAGTCGACCAGGCAAGGATCACAACAGCCATAAGCGAGCTGGCCAGAAATATTTATTTATACGCGGGGACCGGGATGGTGAGCATCGAGAAGACAAGTGAACATGGACGGGACGGAATGATTATCATTGCCAAGGATGAAGGCCCCGGCATATTGGATATCCGTCGTGTAATGGAAGATGGGTATACGACATCAGGTGGATTAGGTGCCGGCTTGCCGGGAGTCAAAAGGCTAATGGATACATTTGATATTGAATCTACACCGGGGAAGGGAACGGAAATTCGTGTCACCAAATGGCTCCGTTAGGAGGATATTGAATGGAACATGAACATAATATAGAAAAGCTGTATGGAGAAACATTAAAGGCTTATTTGACCGAGCAGTCTGAACGCCAATTGTATAAAGGCCAAATGCTCAGCAGGAAAATGATCGAAATGAATATTTCTCCTGAAGAAATCATCAGCTGGCATAAAAGTGTTCTCCTGGAACTATTTCCGGATACCCGGCTGGAGATATTGGGCTCCCTGGATTTCCTTTTGGAAATGATGATGGGATACAGCATTACTTATCGTGAAACCCAGAGGCTGCGGCATCTGCAGCAGGAATTGAAGACGGAAATGGAAATAGCCGCAAATGTACAGAATACATTGCTGGGAACAAAAATACCGGATATCGGCGATTTAGAGATCGGTGCGATCAGCATTCCCGCCAAGCACATGAATGGCGATTACTATCATTTCGTGCAGGATGAAGACGGAAGCATCGGGATAGGCATCGCTGACGTACAGGGCAAAGGAATTCCCGCCGCTTTGTGCATGTCCATGATCAAGTATGCGATGGACAGCATACCGGAGCAGTCCAATTTGCCGAACAGTGTACTCCAGTCATTGAATAGGGTGGTCGAGCAGAATGTCGACCCAAGTATGTTCATCACTATGTTTTATGGTATATATAATACAAAAACATACATATTCACATACTCATCCGCCGGCCATGAACCCGGAATCTTTTACAATGCGAAAGAGGACCGTTTCGAGGACCTGGAAGCGAAAGGGCTGCTGCTGGGAGTCAATAAGAACACATC
>CAKQBC010000068.1 GCA_934215995.1 uncultured Bacillus sp.
CCGCTTCAACAGGAGGTACTTATTACCCGATCGGGGTTGGAATGGCTAATATTTGGAGCAGCCATTTAAAAGGAGAGAAAATCCAGGCGAGCGGCCAGTCTTCAGCCGGCTCCATTGAAAATATTGAACTGCTTCGTGAAGGGGAAGCACAGCTCGCCATTCTTCAGGGGTTAATTTCGTCCCAGGCCTATGCCGGTGATGGCTCCTTTGAAGGAAAGCGCTATGAGGATTTGCGCACGATCTCCATGCTCTGGCCAAATGTGGAGCATTTTGTGCTGATGAACAGCAAGATCGAAAGCGGAACTATCGACGATATAAAAGGAACGCAATTTTCTGTAGGGCCGCAGGCAAGCGGTACGGAGCAATCTACAGTCGTGATGATGGAAGGCCTTGAGCTCACGAAAAAGGATATTTCTCCTGAGTATCTTGGCTACAGTGACACGGTTTCCGCGATGCGCGACGGGAGATTGGATGGAGGTTCCCTTCCGGCAGGTATCCCGATTTCCGCTGTAACAGATATGTATGCAAGTAATGTGAAAGCATCGATTTTGGAAGTAACTGACGAGCAGCTGGATGCCATTAATGCAGTATCTGACAGCTGGTACCGCTATGTGATTCCTGGAGGGACATATCCGCGCATTGACGAAGATATCAACACCATTGCCCAGCCGAACCTTTTATCCACAACAAAAGAAATGGACGAAGAAACAGTCTATATTTTAACCAAAACGCTCTATGAAAATCTGGATGAAATGTATGAGGTTCATAGCTCTGCCAAGGAAATGACACTGGAAACCGCCCTTGATGGAGTATCTGTTCCATTGCATGCCGGAGCCTACAGATATTTTAAAGAAGCAGGTCTTGATATACCTGAAAATCTAATTCCGCCGGAAGCGAAATAAAGGAGGGAAATCGATGACAAGGTCAACAACTGAACCCATTGTACAGCCAGCGGATCTCGATAAAGAAGCAGGCGGCGGCATTCGGCTGCTGGAGGGTCCATACAAAAAAGCGGCTGCCATCATTGCTGTTCTGTTTTCTGTTTTTGCCATTTATTCGAATGGATTATCCAATATTCAAGAGATTTATAGAAACCTGATTTTCCTGGGCATCCTGCTGGTTATGACTTTTTTCTATTATCCGGCCGGAAAATCTTCCAATCAAAAAAGGTTTACAGCCCCTGATTACGTATTTGCGGCGCTTGCCATTGCAGGTCTTGGCTACCTGCTCCTGAATTACACAACGATTCATGTGGACCGGGGCTCCCAGCCGATTATGATTGATTATGTCTTTGGAGCCATTACGATCATCGTCCTCCTTGAAGCTTCAAGACGGGCAGTTGGGATCTTTATCCCGATCCTGTGTGGAGGCGCTATTGTATACGCCCTGTTTGGCACCTACTTCCCATGGATTTTCGGGCATGCCGGCTTTTCACTGGAACGCCTGCTGTACCGTCTTTATATGACGACTGAGGGCGTGCTGGGTTTAACACTTTCGACGGCCTCCACGTTCATCGTCATGTTCGTCCTGTTTGGTGCCTTCCTGTCTGTCAGCGGTGCCACCCAGCTTTTCAATGATCTCGCCCTTTCCATTGCAGGCAGAAAGCGTGGAGGCCCTGCCCAAGTGGCGGTCATCTCCAGTGCACTGACAGGATCATTGAGCGGAAGTGCAGTGGCCAACGTCGCGACAACAGGAGCTTTTACGATTCCATTGATGAAATCCATTGGTCTTAAGCCTAAGTTTGCCGGTGCCGTAGAAGCGGCTGCTTCAACAGGCGGAATGATCATGCCGCCGATTATGGGCGCTGCCGCATTCATTATGGCCGGTTTCCTTGGAATCTCTTATACAACGGTCATCCTGGCAGCGATCATTCCAAGCTTTCTCTACTATATCGCACTGATTTTTGCCATTGATATTGAAGCGAAAAAGCAAGGCCTGAAAGGCATCAGTAAAGAAAATATCCCGGATGTCGTCCAAATCCTGAAGGAACGCGGTGTCCTGCTTATTCCGATCATCGTTGTCATCACAACACTATTAATGGGAAAGACAGCTCTATTTGCCGGATTTGCCGGAATCGGTGCAGTCATTGTGGCGAGCTGGCTGGCAAAGGATAAATCTTCAAGAATCACGATCTCTAAAACAATTGAAGCTTTCATTGAAGGCGGAAGAGGGACGATTCAAGTCGGGATTGCCTGCGCCGCCATCGGAATCATCATCTGCGTTGTCACCATGACAGGAATTGGATCTACATTAGCTTATAATATTGTCGAATTAACGGGCGGTCAGCTTTGGCTGATTTTAATCGTCGTCATGCTCACCTGCATCGTTTTAAGTATGGGGCTTCCATCCACAGCTCTTTATATCGTCGTTGCGGTTACGGCAGCTCCTGCACTTGTGGAGGCTGGCGTTAATCCAATCGCTGCACATTTCTTTGTGTTCTGGTTTGGTGCATTGTCCAACATTACGCCGCCTGTGGCCCTGGCATCATATACCGCAGCGGGACTCGCCGGCGCCAATGCGATGCAGACATCATGGGAGGCGCTTAGAATTTCACTTCCGGGCTTTATCATCCCGTTCATGATTGCCTATAACCCTATTATTCTGCTTCAGGCAGCAGAGGGAGAAACGGTATCCATTTTATCAGTCGCATTAGTGGTCATCACAAGCACACTGGGCATTTACGCCCTAGCAAGTTCGCTTGGAAATTACCTGAATGCCAAGCTGACGATACTTGAAAGAATCCTAATGTTTGCAGGGGCATTAATGCTGATTAAACCAGGCATGATCACAGATATTGCCGGACTTGGGCTTTGTGTGTTTGCGATTCTCTTCCACATCATCAGAGTAAAGAAAAGCAGTTCAGTCGAAATCACCATATAAGGAGCTAACATCCATGAAAATCGAACGAAAAAAAATCTCGGCCCAGGTGCTGGATCAGCTGAAGGAAATGATAAAAGACGGCAAGTTCCCGCCAAATGAGCCGATGCCATCCGAGAATGAACTGGCCAAACTGTTTGGCGTCAGCCGTGCGCCTGTTCGAGAAGCATTGAGCGTATTATCTGCCAGCGGGATTATTGAATCCAGGCAAGGCGGCCGCAGCTTCGTCAAAGAAGTTAATATGGCAGACATGCTTGGTTCGTTAGCGATTGAATACATTCCCGTGGAACAGATTTTTGAGCTTCTGGAAATGCGGATGGTTATGGAGACACAGGCAGCAGCGATTGCTGCCTTGCGTCGTGATGAGGCCGATCTGGAAAAGATGAAGATGGCGCTCGATCAATTTGAAATTACGCTGACGAATCCTGAAGCGGTAGGCGATCTGGCAGACGTTAATTTTCATAAACACCTGATCGAAGCAACGAAAAATCGTTTCATGATACAGGTAATGGAAAATATCGATGATCTGTACCGAAAAGCAATTGCCTTTTCCCTTAAGAAGAATGTGGGTCTTCCGGCAAAGCGCGAACAGGTTTTTCAGGAGCATATGAGCATTTTTACAGCTATTAAAGAACAGGATGAAGAAAGAGCGGCAAAGGCGATGCGAGTGCATCTTGAGAATGTTACAAAGAAATTGAAGGTGAACGAAGGGGAAGGAAAGAAGGTGTCATTGTGATCACCGAACAAATTGTTGAACGGCTGAAAAGCATCATGGGATCAGAAAATCGCGTTTTGCTTGAAAAAGCAGACCTGGTTTCTTATTCATACGATGGCTCATTTGGAGCCTATATTCCGGAGATCATCCTGCAGCCAGTTTCGACTGAGGAAGTGGCAGGCATAGTAAAGCTCGCCAATGACATGAAAATACCAGTCTATCCAAGAGGCAGGGGAACGAGTCTAAGTGGAGGCCCGCTCCCTGTCCATGGCGGGATGGTCCTTGATTTTTCCAGGTGGACCCAGAAGCTGATCATTGACCCTGAGGATACCGTTGCGATTGTATCTCCCGGGGTCATTACAGCTGATATTGACCGTGAAGCGCAGCGGCATGGGCTGATGTATCCGCCAGACCCAAGCAGTTCCCATGTTTCTACAATTGGAGGGAACCTTGCTGAGAATGCCGGCGGGCCGCGCGGTTTAAAGTACGGAGTTACGAAGGATTATGTATTGGGCCTCGAGATCGTCACGCCAGAAGGGGACGTTATCCGAACAGGCGGGCGGACGGTCAAAAACGTCACAGGCTATGACCTGACGAAGCTGATCGTTGGGTCGGAGGGGACGCTGGGCATCATCACAGAGGCCACCCTTCAGCTGATTCCAAGGCCGCAGGCCACCCAGACGATGATGGTCATATTTGATGACATTATTGATGCCGGAAAAGCGATCTCGGCTGTGCTCACTTCCGGCATCCTGCCTTCCAAAATGGAAATCATGGATCAGGCTTCCATCCGGGCGGTGGAAGAGTTTCAGCCGATTGGTCTTCCAATAGATGTGGATGCCATTATCCTGATTGAGCTTGATGGCCATCCAATTGCCATAAGGGATGAAAGCGAACAGGTGAAGCAGGTGTGCCTGGACGTCGGGGCAAGGGAAGCCATCATTGCTAGGGATGAGGAATCTGCCGAGAACCTGTGGAAAGCGAGAAAGCTCGTTTCCCCTGCGATTGTCAGGAAAAAGCCAACGAAAATTTCCGAGGATGCTACCATTCCAAGAAGCAAGATTCCTGAAATGTTCAGAAGGCTTCAGGAAATCAAAGCAAAATATGAAATTGACTTAGTCGTATTCGGCCATGCGGGTGATGGAAATCTGCATCCGAATATCATTACAGATAAGCAGGATAAAGAAGAGATGAAGCGTGTGGAAAAAGCAGTAGAGGAGATTTTTACAGCAGCGATTGAATTGGGTGGAACCCTCTCAGGCGAGCATGGAATCGGGACCATGAAGGCGCCATTTATGGAGATGGAGCTTGGGGAAGCGGGAATGGACATGATGAAACGAATGAAAAAAGCGTGGGATCCGAACAACATTATGAATCCGGGCAAGATTTTTCCCGAGACAAAAGGACAAAAGCTGGTGTTAGTCCATGACTAGCCAGCTTGCCTATAAAGAAACGTTCGACTGTGTCCAATGCGGCTATTGTCTTCCAGCATGCCCCACATACGCCAGCATGGGGAAAGAAAGGCATTCTCCACGGGGACGGATCAATCTTGTGCAAATGGCGGCGGAAGGGAAAATAACCATCGATGAAATGACAGAATCGATGGAGCTCTGCCTTGGCTGCCGCGCCTGTGAGACGGCATGCCCAACGAATGTGCAATATGGAAAAATTCTCGAATCATTTAAGGAAGTAAAGGCTGCCGAAGCACCAGCTCCATTCATGGAGAACTTGGCTCTGCAGAAGGCATTGCCGAATAAAAAATTGCTGTCAGCCATGAGAGCTTCACTTCGGGCCTATCAAAAAACGGGTATGGACTCGTTGGCCCGCAAAAGCAAGGTGCTAGGCATTCTTCCCGAACAGCTTCGTGCTTTTGAAGAAATAGCCCCTGCTGTGGAAATGCCAAATAAACAGCTGAGAACAGGCATCCATAGCCTTGAGCGTGAGCCGAAAGCCCGCGTCGCTTTTTTTACAGGCTGCATCATGGATGTGTTTTTTGCCAAAATCAATGACCTCAGCATTAAGCTGCTGAGGCATGCTGGCTGCGAAGTCACCGTAATCAAGGAACAGACCTGCTGCGGGGCGCTGCAGAACCATAGCGGAGATACGGGAACATCCAGGAAACTGGCGAAGGAAAATATTGCGGCTTTTGAAAATGGGAACTTTGATTATGTGGTTAATGCGATTGGCGGCTGCGGTGCGATGCTCGTTGAATATGATCACCTTCTCGCGAATGACCCGGAATGGGCAGAGCGTGCCAAGGTGTTCGCACAAAAGAATAAGGACGTAAGTGTAATACTGAACAAACTCGGAATCAGTTTCAGCCGGGAACTCTCAGGTGCTGTGACCTATCAGCCATCCTGCCATCTGTTAAATGTGCAGAAGGTGGCGGACGATCCCGTTCAGCTCCTCGAAAGCATACCAGGCATTACATATGTTCCTCTTCCGAAAGGGGATATGTGCTGCGGATCGGCGGGGATTTATAATATTGTCCACTACGAAGAATCCATGGAAATCCTTGATGCCAAAATGGAACATGTCCAAAAGATCTCGCCGGACACCATCGTCACGTCCAACCCTGGATGCCATTTGCAGATGGGCCTCGGGGTTAAACGCGAAGGGCTTGAAGACAAGGTCCGTGTTGTCCATATTATTGAATTACTGGCAGAAGCCTGCGGGATTGATCATAAATAAGAGAAAGGGTGGAGGATCATGTATGATTACATCATTATTGGCGGGGGCATTGTTGGCCTGTCAACAGGAATGGAGCTGCTGAGCCGGTTTCCTTCAGCGAAAGTGGCCATCCTGGAAAAAGAAAGCCATGTAGCGGCCCACCAGACTGGCCATAACAGCGGCGTCATCCATTCCGGAATATACTATAAACCCGGAAGCTATAAAGCCCGGCTTGCCAAAAAAGGCAGTGAATCCATGACGGAATTTTGCCGGGAGCATGGTCTTGAAGTGGATATCTGCGGAAAAGTCATTGTCGCAAGCGAAGATTTCGAGCTCCCGCTATTGGACGATCTATATCAGCGAGGTTTAGACAATGGTCTTGGCATCCGGATGATTGACCATGGCGAGCTCCATGAAATCGAGCCGCACGTGAATGGAAAAAAGGCAATTCATGTGCCAATGGCTGGCATTGTCAACTATAAGCAGGTTTCGGAAAAAATGGCTGAGATCATTACAGCAAAAGGCGGGGACATCCTGCTGAATCATAAAGTACTAGCCATTGACGAAACGGCTCAGGAAGTAATCGTCCAGACCAGCAGGGGAGAGGTAAGGGGAGCATACTATGTAAACTGCGGCGGCCTGCAGTCAGACCGGATCGCCAAGCTTGCCGGATTGAAAACGGATGTCAAAATAGTGCCATTCAGGGGCGAGTATTTCATGCTCAAACCGGAGAAAAGCAGCCTCGTCAAAAATCTGATCTACCCTGTGCCAAACCCCAACTTCCCGTTCCTTGGGGTCCATTTTACCCGCATGATTAACGGAGCCATTGATGTTGGTCCAAATGCCGTTCTAAGCTTTAAGCGGGAGGGCTATAAAAAAACGGATCTCAATGTGGCAGACCTTATGGAGGTTGTGGCTTATAAAGGATTCTGGAAGCTGGCAAAGAAATATATGAAAGAGGGAGTGGAAGAAATGATCCGCTCAGCATCCAAGGAGCTCTTCATGAAAAATGTCCAGAAGCTCATGCCGGACATCCAGAAGGATGATATTGTTCCCGGGCCGGCCGGTGTCAGAGCGCAAGCCTTGAAGGACGATGGCTCATTAGTCGATGACTTTTTCATTGTGCCGAGCAAACGCTCCATTCATGTATTAAATGCACCATCTCCGGCCGCGACGGCATCCATTGAAATTGGAAAAGAAATCGTCAGGAAGATGGACGGAATGTTTAAGATGGAATCAGCTGTTTAAGTAATTGGAGAATAATTCAAAATCCCCTGAACCATAATATGGAAGAAAGGGGATTTTTACATGAAAGCTACTACAGTGATCAGGCTGCTTCATTTGGTCATTCCTTGGCTGACCATATTTTTTCTGCCTAAAAAGTCCTTCAATAAATTTTCCACCGTCTCGGTTTTTGCCGGAATTTTAGTGTTCATTATGAGCATCCTGGCCATTCCTTTTAAATGGTGGACAGTGGAGGGAGGGCACTTCAAGAAGTTGCTCAATGATTTAACCTTCATACTGGGCCCGTTTTTTATCGGGACCTTATGGATTTTTCATTTTACCTTCGGAAATTTTAAGCGTTATCTGGCTGTCAACGCTATCATGGATTTTCTATTCGCCTATCCGCTTAATTATTTGTATGAAAAATTTAACTTATATAAGCTGGTCAAATTTAAGCCCATCTATATTTTCCTGTTCTTCACCACCTACGCATGGATTATTTATGGATACCAGGAATTTTTTCATCGGAACCACAGATAAGAAAAAAGCCGCTCCATCATGGAACGGCTTTTCTCGTTAGCATTCTCCATTATGACACTCGACCCCGATCACACGGAAGCCATTTGCGTCCAGTTCTTTCTTGATTTTATCCAAGGTTTCTTCTGTCGTATCCTTCGGCAATGTAAAAAGGATACGGCGGATCAGGCTGACATGGAAGTTGGATGAGTCCAGTGAAATGACTCCCTGTATATCGCTATATTTACTGATGATGCTGCTTATCTTTTTCAGTGTTCCCTGTGTGCCATAGCTTCCCACAGTCAGGGTATAGCTTCCGCGGTTCAGTCCCCACGCTTCCTCCAGCAGTTCCAGTACGGCCGCATGTGTCAGCAAACCGACAAACTGCCCATTTTCATTTTCAACCGGCAGATAAGGATATCTCTTCAGCGTGAAAAAGGCTTTCATGAAAGAGTCATCCTCATCAATTACGGTCTGCTGGTCTTTAGCAAGGGCCGTAATGGGTTCATCCAAAGAATGATTCTCCTTATATTCTAAAATATCAACCTTATAGATATTGCCGGCAAACTTTGTATGTGTGGCATCCAGAATAGGGACACAGCGGTAACCAGTTTCGTTTAGAAACTGCAGCGCCTGTTCCAAATTAAAGGTTTCATCACAAAACCGAACATCTCTTTTCTCTACCATCTGATGGCGAATCAGCATTCCAGCATCCTCCTTTACCCCTAACCTTCTCTATTCTATGCCGGTGCCTTTTTGGCAATGATAAGAAATTAAGTGAATCCCCCTGCGAAAACTTGTAAAATAAGAAAAAGCCATCATCAGGAAAGGTGCTGAAAAGAACGTGGAAAGCATTACAGTTGTGTCGCTGCTGGATGTGATTGGAGAACTGTTTTCCGATGAGATTTCCATAGCGGTTTCCAATACAAGTGAATATATTTATTACCGGCCGAGCAAGCGCATTGATTTGAAAATCAGGCCGGGTGACAGGGTGAAGGAAGGAACCATCGCCTATAAGGCTTTAGGGACACAGCAAAGAGTGTCGGAGTTTATTGATCGCGATGTATTTGGTGTTCCGTATCACGGCATGGCGGTTCCATTTTTGCATGAAGGAAAGCTTGAAGGCTGCGTAACCGCTATTTTTCCGGCTTTGACGGACGGCAAATCGGTTGTGACAATGAAAACGAATGATGGCTGGATTCCGATTCCTTTTTCCGAGGTTGTCTACCTTGAGGCAAAGGATAAGAAGACCTATGTACATACTGGCGGCAATTCAGGCACCCATAAATACTCGCTTCAGGATTTTGAGTATTCGCTGCCGAAGGACAGTTTTATCCGCTGTCACCG
>CAKQBC010000069.1 GCA_934215995.1 uncultured Bacillus sp.
GATATGCACTGCTCATCTTTATCTTCTCTCTATCCGGATATTCTGTGTACAGGAGATACTTCTACGATAAATATCCGATCCGCCTGCCAATGTTTATTTTTGTCATGCTGCTCGTCTGCTGGGCAGCAATAGTACTGGGGATTACAACCTTCAGCAGGCCGGCGCATTTCTATACGGGCCAGGTAAATCTGAGCCTATTCAGCGGCTATATGGATGCCTGGAATAAATGGTCGATGGCAGATCTGCAATTGATCGTACTTAACATAGCCATGTTTATGCCTCTAGGTTTCCTGTTGCCGCTCATCCATCCAAGAAACCAATCCTTTTGGCGGGTTTTAGCCATATCGGCCATCTTCACATTTGTCCTCGAATTGTTTCAAATGGTTACAGGGAGAGGAATATTCGAACTGGATGACCTGTTCCACAATATAATAGGAAGTTTAGCGGGATATATGATCACCATGGCCGTTCTTACATGCTATAAGGAGAGAAAAATGAAAGGCTTTCAGATTGTGAAGGCAATGGCCATCCCCGTCCTTTTTACAGTTCTTTTCGGCGCCGCAAGTGCCGTGTACCATACGCAGCAGTATGGCAACCTTCCATTTAAGCCGGCCGCTGACCAGGACATGGGAGGAATCGATGTCCAACTGAAAACGGAGCTTTCAAGTGAAGAGGCTTCAGCCTGCGTTTACTATAACGGCGATATACGAAATATCAATCATGGTGAACAGGTCGCCGGCTCCCTTGCCCGTCAGCTCAACCTGGAACAACAAGGCGGCATGCGCACGGAAGGGTTTAACCGGCAATTATCGTATACAGATGATGGCGGTACCCTCTACCATGTGACATATGACATAACAGACGGGTCATGGACACTCTTCTCTGAATCACCGGGCAAAGGAAACATGGATATCGACCAACAAAAGCTCTCGATAGAAAAGTGGCTAAAAAGGGAAGCTTTGCTGCCGGATAGCGCAATCTATCAACAGCAGGATGAACGGACAATCCGGTGGGACCTGCCCGAAGCTAAGAATGTACAATCAGCTTGCAGCGATTTCACCCAAGGCTTTGCCATGATCACACTCTCGGGACAACAAGTACCGGAAAGTATTCTGTACGCAATCAGTGATAATGAAGCAACAGGCAAAACACAGATCATATCCGAGAAGCAAGCATATGATGCTCTGCTGGACGGGGAATTCAGCCTCTTCACACCCTTGCAGGAGGGAGACCGGGTTATGGTCAATGAAATCCGCCTCACCTATGCCTACGATACAAAGGGGTACTACCGGCCCGTCTATGAATTTACAGGCACAGTGAACGACGAAGCAGACAACTCTGCAATAATCCTGATACAGGCAGACAGCTAATTTAGACGTGGAAAGAAACGGAGGTTTTGGGGGTGTAAATATGGAAATGGAATTGAAGCCCCTCCCCACTCAAGGAATATGCCCGGCAAAACATGCGTCCGCTTAGTTAAGAATAAGCGGACTTTTTGACCATTATCCAGACGGAAAGGATTCCTTTAAGACCCCGTATCTTTGCGTCTGCAGATTCCCGGCCGGCCCTTTTCCCCGCCTTAACTGGCTGGATGGCCTACCAATGATTGAAGTCTCATCTTATTCCCGCCGCCCGGAAACAGGCTGAATGATTCTTACTAAACGTTTCAGGACGTATGCACAAGCTTCTGCAGCTGCCCAGCCATATAGAAGGCTGAATGCCGCCATAACCAATAAAAGGGCAAAATCAAACGATGAACCAATACCTGGCCCTAACACCGGAAAGCGGAACACAAAAAGAAGCGCTGCAATGCCTATAAATAAGGCAGTACCCGACCAGAAAACAACGAAAAATCTTGCCTTATGGAATAAAGCGCCAAGCACCAATCCCAAAATACCCGTTGTAAAAGGAAAAATAAATAACTCACTTGGCTGGATAAACAACAGAAGAAAAATCGCAACAAGATAGGAAAGGAATCCGTACCTGACAGATACAACCGTCGCCAAAAAGATTGGCAATGTCGCCATCGTGCTCAACAAAAAACCGATGCCCGGCGCATATCCCCCTGCCGACTGGAGTATCGCTGCAATTGCCGTCAATAACCCTACATGCATCATGTTGACGGCAACCGACAACTCCCCTCGGCCTTGGGTGAACTTAAAGAAAGGATGCCGCCAATACTGAATAGCCCTCCCTTTCCCCCTATTCATGCATCCATCACCTCCATCAAATCAACACTATCATTATGCTATTCACCGTTTTATGAAAAAATCACTGTTAGGCCCATTCCCGCTCTACTAATCCTCTTCAAGGATTCTTGAAAGAATACAAGAATGCCACCTGATTAAAGTTTCATTCTATATCGTATTTAATGATTGGGTTTTAAGAATACGGTTCCGCTCATATTCTTATAGGAGAACATGGAGAAGGAGGGTCATTTTTTGATAAAAGCCAAGGTTCGATTACGCCCCCTTGTAAGCAAGGTCAATTTACCGACTGTTTTAAAAACGGCGATACTTCCTGGTGACTCAGCAGAATCTTTTTTTATTGTGACTCAGATAGGAGAAATTTTTTACATAAGAGAAGGAGTCATACGCACTTTTTTGGATATTCGTTCCCGCATCATAAAACTGGGTTCTCCCGGCGGATATGATGAAAGGGGATTGCTGGGGCTCGCGTTCCACCCCGAATTTCATGGCAATGGCCTGTTCTATCTTCATTATTCGGCAGCCGGGACACAAGGTCCCGGCGCTCTTCCCGAATCTTTCTCACCGGATCCATGCGACCCAAGCACATTAAACCTTAGATGGAATAATAGAGAAACCCAGTTTGACCATATTGATACGGTAGAGGAATGGGTATTGGGATCGAATGGCTCTCCCCAGAAGCGGAGGACATTGCTGAACGTCAGAAGGCCTTTTTCGAATCATAACGGCGTCAACAGTTTAACCTTTTCTCCTGAAACAGGAGTACTCGTTTTAACCAACGGGGATGGGGGTTCGGGCTATGATCCGTTCAATTTGAGCCAAAATGATATGGAGATCGCCGGCAAAATAATTGAAATCAATGTTAACAAGAGTACATTTATAGAAAATCCGCCTGTAGTCACCAGATTTGATGAACTTCCCGTACCTATACAGGAAACACTTTCAGTGATGGCAAAAGGTGTGCGGAATATACCGGGCATCTCCTATCAAAGGGCTTATAATCAATACATAAAATATGTGGGAAATGTCGGACAGGATGTTGCGGAGGCCATTTTTTCCTTCAGCCAGCACAGGCCGATTCCGGTTACCCAGCTTGTCCAAGCTCATATAATGAATTCTGATATGGACCAGGAAGGATTGATTAACTTTGGATGGCGCGGGTGGGAGGGTGCTTTCCCTACCCCTGTTGTGGAAAGCTGCTCTGCAGATTTGGAGAAGAAAACAATTGCTTATTATGATGAAGCATTGAAACTATCAACAAGTCGTCTTCAGCCTGTAACATGCTACTACCATACCGATCGCCGTCCCGATACATTTAGAGGAACCGCTCTTACAGGCGTCCAAGCCTTTATGGGCAATAGAATCCCCGCTTTGACAGGAAGTGTCGTCTTCACCGATCTTGTACGGAAGGAAGAATCCAAATCTCCGGCCAGAGGGGTCCTTGCTTATACGAGGACAGGTCCAGACTGTAAACCGAATCCCTATGGCATGATTGAAACCGATTATGATTTCGGCTCCCAATCAGCATATTATGTAAGCCTTGGAACAAACCTTGAACAAACCACACTTTACTTAGGGGTTTATAGCTCCATGAAAGTGACCGATTTTAACCAGGGCACTATTTTTGAAGTGGCACCATGATGTATGGCTCCTCATTGCATCATTTCTGATTTGGTCATATTACCCCTCCAAGACCGGGAAGAATCATATTAATAAAAAACACCTCCACATTGATCCACTCGGTATTCAATACCTGTTTTTCAAGGAGAGGTGTTTTTTATTTGTCCTGCATTTACTGTCTGCAAAATTCCCCGCTTCAAGAATTCGAGAACGAACTGCGAGAATGGTTAGCAGGTAATTGACAGCCAGTAAATGCCCGGTTGGTTCAACCAACAATCAGCGGAGAAGAGAAAAACCGCTGATTGGATTTTCACTTTATCTTTTAGGCCAATGCCAAAGATCAGGAGGCATTTACACAGGCCTTTTATCAATTGATTAATAAGCCGAATTAGATTGCTGTCCGTTCACGATTGCAATTCCGGAGCTTGCCCCGATACGTGTCGCACCCGCTTCTACCAACGCTTCTACATCCGCAAGGCTGCGTACGCCGCCGGAGGCTTTAACGCCAACATCCGGTCCAACAGTTTTGCGCATAAGCGCTATATCAGCCACTGTTGCTCCGCCTGTGGAGAAACCAGTTGAAGTCTTAACAAAATCTGCACCAGCTTTTACAGAAAGCTCGCATGCACGTACTTTTTCTTCTTCAGTCAATAAGCATGTTTCGATGATTACTTTTGTTAATGCTTTTCCTTTAGCTGCTTCAACAACTGCTTGAATGTCTCTCAATACAAGCTCATCATTCTTATCTTTAAGCGCGCCGATGTTGATTACCATATCTACTTCAGTTGCGCCTTTTTCAATTGCATCCTTTGTTTCGAATGCTTTCGTTTCAGGAGTGGATGCACCTAGAGGGAACCCGATTACTGTACATACTTTCACCTCAGGTGTATCTTTCAGGATTTCGTATGCTGCAGCAATTTGTGATGGGTTAACACATACAGAAGCAAAGCGGTGCTCCTTAGCTTCTTTTGCCAATTGAATGACTGCTTCACGGCTAGCGTCCGCTTTCAATAATGTGTGGTCAATTAAACGTGCTACTTGTTCTTTGTTCATTTTGTTTTCCTCCAATTTGTGGTTAGGTTGACTCTACTCAATTACCCGCATGAAGCGGCTGCCTAATCCCTGCTTCCCAGGTTCTATGCATAGAAGGAGGAGTGGCAGCTGCCAAGCGCATAATTGGCTATGCCAACAAACAGTGGGGTTTAAAAAACCCCCACTGGTTGATGTTTTCCGTTATTAATGAATTTCAGCGTGCACAAGGATTGGCTCTTCAACCTCTACAGGTGAAATTCTGTATGAAGCATAGATGCGTTCCATTACATCCGCCACGTTTTCACGGTTACTGTGAATCGTAACGATTGTATCACCTTTTTTCACTTCATCGCCAATTTTTTTATGAAGCATCAATCCAACAGCCAGGTCAACAACTGATTCCTTTGTAGCGCGGCCAGCGCCAAGAATCATCGCTGCGGTTCCGATGCTGTCAGCTTCGATTTCTGCTACATAGCCATCTTCCTTAGCCAATACCGGAATTTCGTATTTAGAGGCAGCCAATTTAGATGGATTATCAATGACGGAAGCATCTCCGCCCTGTGCTGTTACGAATTCTTTAAACACTTCAAGTGCTTTGCCGTTCGCAATAACTTCTTTTAACATTTCGCGTGCTTCTTCAACTGTTTCAGCATGCTTAGCCAAGACAACCATTTTGCTTATTTACAGATCATCAATTCGACGCCCATGACATGAACGGATGGGTTGCTTTAATTGATTTTACTATAGCACCTTTTTGAACAATTGTAAAAACCATTATTGAACTTTTGTAAAACCATTAGCTTTCAGCTTGCCTGCGGGCTTTAAATCCACCCACTGCAAAATAGAGGACAGACAACACCAGCACGACCAGCCAAACTCTTTGGACCACCGCTTCTTCCCATGCGCCGACCAGCGTCAGCAAAGCAGGGAATGTTAAGGTTACAAAAGACTGGACAAACGCCACTTTCCCTACATAATCCGCATACGGTTTCTGCAAGACATTCAGAACGTAGTACAGATACCACAAAAACGACCACATGAGCCATGTAAGGGCAAGTACGTAGTTATGGAAATGAAATGCTGAAATGAATGCATAGAATATGGCGATCATCGCCACCCATATGCTGAACCAGCCAAGCGCCCTTCCGTCAATCCCTTTATAAAAAGTGAATGAAACATAAAGGAATGTCAGGCCGAATAGGAAGGTGGCAGTGTGTTCATAGAGAGTCCATGTGTTTTGATCTGAAACAGCAATCAGATAAAATGGTATGATGATCTGAAGGATCCCTACGAAGAAATTGAATACCGCCACACTCTTGACTTCCGCTTTTCCCCTTAGCATTAAAGCATTTAAAAACAACACTGCCCCAGAAAGCAGCACTCCTGCATTACCCATTGCTTACCTCCATCTGAACTCAATCCCACATTTGTTTATTAGGAAAAAAGCAGCCATGCCGGCATTGCCATAACTGCTTCTTTTTTCGAATTAAATAACCAGGCCGACAATAATCGCCGTCAAGACACTTACGAGTGTAGCTCCGCACAATAATTTCAAACCAAAGCGGGCAACTACATTCCCTTGTTTTTCGCTCAGCCCTTTAACCGCTCCGGAAATGATACCGATAGATGAGAAGTTTGCAAAGGAAACAAGGAATACAGAAATGATTCCAAGTGTATGGGCGCTCATCGTTCCTGCTACGTCACCAAGGCTTACCATAGCAACGAACTCATTCGTAACCAATTTTGTCGCCATGATTCCGCCGGCAGCAACAGCATCTGCCCAAGGTATACCCATTAGGAATGCAACCGGAGCAAAGATGTAGCCCAAGATCTCCTGGAAGGAGATTCCGATCGCCATATCAAACAACAGGTTGATGAAGTCCATCAGCGCAACAAAACCAATCAACATGGCACCTACAATGACTGCCACTTTAAATCCGTCCATGATATACTCTCCGATCATCTGGAAGAACGATTGCTTATCCGCTTCATCCTCGATCGTCAAAAGATCTTCACTTTCGTCCACTTTATACGGATTAATGATGGAAACAATGATGAACCCGCCAAACAAGTTCAGTACAATCGCCGTCACGACATATTTAGGTTCGATCATCGTCATATAAGATCCGACAATCGCCATGGATACAGTTGACATCGCGGATGCACATAATGTGTACATACGCTGCGGAGCCAATTTATCCAATTGTTTCTTAACAGTGATGAAAACCTCGGACTGGCCGACCATAGCAGAAGCTACAGCGTTATAAGATTCCAATTTACCCATGCCATTCACTTTGCTTAACAGCAATCCGATCCATTTCATGAAGAAAGGAAGGATCTTAAAGTGCTGCAGGATACCGATCAACACGGAAATAAATACAATCGGCAACAATACAGTGATGAAGAATGGAGACTCCCCTTCATTCGCCAATCCGCCGAAGACAAAGGAGATACCCGAGTTTGCGACTTCCAACAATTTGTCGAACACACCTGCTATCCCTTTGATCAGGATGTATCCGAATTTCGTATTCAGCAATAATGCCGCCAACACGTATTGGATCACCAGCATGAGTGCGATGTTTTTATATTTGATTTCTTTCTTGTTCTTGGACATTAAAAATGCAATACCGAACACAAGCAGCAATCCACAGAAAGATATTAGATATTTCATAAGCTCCTCCTTAATATATTCCTTACTTTAGGTTATCCTATAACGGATTCCATACGCCATTATTTATGGTTAAGTCCCTGTCCCTATACTGAAACGCGTACTATGGCAGTCGTACTGAGAGCAGAAGCAAAGTGCCCGATTCTAAACTTTTGTAAAGACGGCACATTGCAAACCGGAAATATTCGTGCATGATTGCTTCATTGCTATAACCGGCTCATCTCTCATATTTTTGAGAGCGCTATCAAACACGCCACTTTTAATACTTTTACTAATAAAGATTACTTTTTACCACCTCAATGCAACACCCTGATTACATTTTGTAAAACGCAAGATAAAATTTTGTAAAATATAATTTTTATTCTTTGTCGCATTCTATAAACACAAAAAAGCACGGCCGCTCCCTTAGGAAATGCCGTGCTCTTTTATTTATTGGCTTCTTCTTTATTCAGAAGGATTTTAGCTGTATACGTATCCGTAATCAACACATTGCATAGCTTCGCTTTAATTGCGCCCCATATGCCATCTACCTTTTTCAAACCGCCGGCAACCAGGATGGATTGTTCCTTGTTTTTCAGATCCTCCAGCCCGATGCCTATCGTTCTTGCATCCAGCTCCTCATTGCAGATTCGGCCATCCTTATCAAAGAAACGTGAGGCTATGTCTCCTACCGCATGTTCCGATATAACCTTTTCATCTTCTTCAGTAAAGTACCCCAGTTGAAAAAGAAGTGAATCCGTGCGGGGGACCCCGACGGTATAGACAGCAATATTTGCTTCTTTCCCGATTGTCAGCAATCTGCGTATGTGCCGATCCGCTTCGATGGCCTGCTTGACGACAACATGGTCCACAATTGCCGGTATAGGCAACTGATACAGTGTGGCATCGAATGCTTTCTCGAATAAATGCAACGTTTCTGAAGCAAATGTTTTCTTTTGTGAATGGCTGACGCCGCCCTTTAACTGGACGATTTTCACGCCCCGGACTGATTTATGCTCCAGATGCGCTGCCACTTGGTACATCGTTGTACCCCATGTAACGCCAATTACATCATCGTCCTTCACAATGCTGCTTATATAGTCGGCGGCATTCTTGCCGATCACTTGCTTGACGATATTATCTTCATACATCGGCACAGAAGCGACGATCGCTTTCTTCAAGCCAAGCTTCTCTTCCAGCTCAGTTCCCAGCATACGGCAGTTTTCAGAGGGATCGGTTATCTTGATCTCGACAATCCCTTCCTCTTTTGCCTGCTGCAGAAGCCTTGAAACCGTCGGCCTTGATACGCCTAATTTCTTGGCAACTTCTATTTGGCTGAAATCCATTTGGTAATAAAGTTTGGCAGCTTCAACCATCTTTTTGTTTTTTTCGTAATCCATTTATTTTCAGCCCTTTAGCTACACTTTTACATTTATTTATATTGTTGCATATATATAATTCGACGCGCAAGGATAAAAAAGGATTTCCGAAGGGAGAGGCTAATGATTGAACTGCCAGTAACATCGAGAATTCATTCCCTCATCCATACACCTATGGTGTTAAAACAAAAAACGAAGTGCACAAACACTTCGTTTTTTAGCAAAGCAGCGGCCAGGCTTTGCCGGCTCACATGCCTTATAAGGTTATTCTACAGTTACACTCTTCGCCAAGTTGCGCGGTTTATCTACATCGCAGTCGCGGTGCAATGCAGCATAGTAAGCGATCAACTGAAGCGGTATGACAGAGACAAGGGGTGATAATAATTCATTCACTGAAGGAAGGACAAAGCTGTCGCCTTCTTCCTCCAGGCCTTTCATGGAAATGATGCAAGGATATGCAC
>CAKQBC010000070.1 GCA_934215995.1 uncultured Bacillus sp.
CAAAAGGGTATTGGAGATCAGCGAAAGATTTGGCTATACGGTCGTACATTGGAGTATAGACTCGAAAGATTGGACGAATCCCGGTGTCTCCGAAATTATCGAAAACATCAACCGCGTACAGAAAGGGGATATTCTATTATTCCACGCCTCCGATTCAGCCAAACAGACTGCCGCTGCATTGCCGAAGGTCCTCGCCTCTATCAAGAATAAGCAGCTGGATATGGTGACGGTTGATGAAATGATTTCTAATTCCGAAGTGGAGACAAAGGAGATCAGGTGATTATGCACGTGCAACATATAAACAGTACAAACGCCCTGAAATTATTCATTTCAGGGCGTTTTATTCTATCATTAAGCATTTTGGACTTTTGTTTTGTGCCTGGCTTCCTTCTTTTTGTTCTCCAGTTCAATTGCTGATTGCTCATTAATTTTGTGAAGCGATAATAATTGATAAATATTGCATACCAGCAATGTGAATAACATATAGTACAGCCAGCTCTTGTCATTCTGCAGCAGAACAGGGACCCATTCCACTGTCGTGATCACCACCATAAAAAACAAAGCCGGTATGAATGCTTTTTTATTCGTCTGCTTTGCCTTAATATAGGCGACAATCAAACCGATGGCAAGCAGCAATGCCGCATCCCCGATATACGGCAGCAGACTCTCCCCTTCCCCGAATTCCTGATAACGGAAATAGATCAAGTCAAACACTACAAAAGCAATGAGTACAACCTGCACCGGATTCCAAAGGGTCCGAAAGATTCCAAGCCCGAACCGGTGGACAGTCAGATAGGCAAAGAATCCCGCTTGGCTGACTACACTGAAAATAAGGCCCACACCAAAAAGCCATATGAACGTCATGAGTATTTCAACGATCTGTAAATTGGCAAACAGTTCACTGTACTTGTCCCACCTTGCTAAAAACCCGACAATTCCAGCTGTCAGTCCCCCAAAAAGCAGAGTAGTAAAAAATAATCGAACTAAACGACGACTAGTCAATCTCTGTTCCCCCATTATTTAGTTATTCCACCTAATTGTACCAACAGCACCAAAGAAATGCTACTGACGATCATGTATATTTTTCAACACATGGCTTATATTAACAGTTAGTATTCGCCCGAAAGGAGCCCAATTGACATGATACGTTTCAGGATTATATATATGGCAGGCCTTACATCTCTTCTTCTTTCCGGATGTGCGAGCCAGAGCAGCGACGATGCGACCGTAAAATATGACGAATCAAAAAAAATGGTTATAGATATCATGAAATCGGATGAAGGCAAAAAAGCTATTCAGGATTTACTTAGCTCAGAGGACGTAAAAAGCGAGCTTGTGATGGATGAAAAAACAGTTAAAAAAACCATTGAGGACAGCCTATCCTCAGATAAGGCAAAAACTTTTTGGAGCAGTGCTTTTAAGGACCCTGAATTTGCAGCAGCCTATGCAAAAGGACTTAAAAAAGAACATAAACAATTGATGACGGACTTGATGAAAGATGCTGATTATCGAACCCTTTTAACAGAAGTGCTGCAGGATAAAGAAATGGAGAAGGAAATAACAAAACTTTTGAAAAGCACCGAAATACGGAAGGTCATTAAAGAAGAAATCATTGAGACAGTCGATAGTCCGTTAGTCAAAACAAAATTGCAGGACCTCCTTATGAAGGCTGCGGAAGAAGACTTGTCCAGCGGTTCCAGCAAAGATAAAGGGGACGGCTCAAGCCAGACTGATACGGGCAGCAGCGGCGGTGGCGGTGGTGACTCATCCCAAGGCAAAGGCGGCCAAGGATCATCATCCGGATCATAAAATAACGAAAATCCTGCCGCTTCCAAACGCAAATAAACCGGCTCGCAGAACCTCATAATCTTAAGCAACCAAAAAGGCGCGGGCAATGTATGCCCCGCCTTTGTATTGTCTTATTGTTCCACTGCTTCAGTAACTTTCTTTGCGATATCCATAAAGATGCGGCCGGTTGGATGGTCGCTTTCATAAATGGAAGGCGCAAAATCTTCCTCATTCCAATCCGGTTGGCGAAGCGGCAGCTGGCCGAGCACTTCAGTTCGCAATTCTTCCGCCAATTTCTCTCCTCCGCCTCTTCCGAATACATATTCCCGCTCTTTCGTAACCTGGCTCTCAAAGTATGACATATTCTCAACGACACCGATTACCTCATGATCCGTCTTGATTGCCATAGCCCCGGCGCGAGCCGCTACAAAGGCAGCAGTCGGATGAGGGGTAGTAACGATGATTTCTTTACATGCAGGCAGCATAGTATGAAGGTCAAGCGCTACATCTCCCGTTCCAGGAGGCAAGTCCAACAGCAGATAATCAAGGTCTCCCCATTCTACCTCTTTAAAGAAGCTGTTCAGCATCTTGCCGAGCATAGGCCCCCTCCAGATGATCGGAGAATTATCTTCTACAAAGAATCCCATGGAGATGACCTGAACGCCCATTCTTTCAACCGGGATAATATTGCCTCCTCGTACAACGGGGCGATGTGTAATCCCCATCATATCAGGCACACTGAAGCCATATATATCAGCATCGACCAGGCCGACTTTCTTGCCCATCCTTGCGAGGGCAACAGCCAAATTGACGGAGACCGTCGATTTTCCGACCCCGCCCTTCCCGCTGGCAATTGCGATGAAATGTGTTTTGCTATTCGGGGACAATAAACCTAAGCCATCGTCTTCAGGAACTACCCTATGCTTGGACAATTCCTCTTCCGGCAGGTCCCCAAACCGGATTCCCACAGACTCTGCCCCGCCTTTTTTCAACGTATCGACAACTTGCATCTGCAATTGTAATTGTTCAGGTGTTCCAGTCTTGGCAATCAGCACCTTGACACTGACATGACCTTTTTCAGGCTTTATCTTCACCTCGGCAATGCCATTTGTTTCTGACAGCCTTTTATGTAGAATAGGATCTTTCAACTGGCCTATAAGCTCTCTGACTTGCTCTTCAGTTATCATGTTCACACCCCTAATTGTATTCGTTTGCAAAACAAGTATAACACAATTGGATAAAAGAGGTTGATTGATATGTTTGGGGGCGGAAAGCAAGAACAGCCCCAGGCTGCCGGGGCTGTTCTTATATCTCAGGGTCAGGTAGCGGGTCTTCGGTGTAAAAGCGCATGATGCCTTTGTAAATGGATGCTGCCACCTGCTGCTGATATGTTTTGTCCGTTAATGCTTCCCGTTCAGAGGCATTCGATAAAAAGCCTGCTTCCACTAATGCCCCCGGCTTTTTGGCATACTTCATCAGATATACATTCGAAATTGATTTGGCTTCCCTGGTCGTATTAAGGTTCCCTTTCAGTTCCGCCTGAATGAACTTGGCTATTTCTTTGTTTTCTTTATATCTCATTGTATAAAACGTCTGGGCCCCTTTGTACTTCGGAGAAGGGAAAGCATTCAGGTGAATTGATAAGAAAAGGTCTGCATCCGTTTTGTTGATCAGTTCTACGCGCGTTTGAAGGTCAATTCTCTTTCTGGCCCTGTAGCCCGCCGTATCCCCGGCCAGGTCCTTATCTTCCTCTCTCGTCATAATGACAAGCGCGCCCTGCTCCTGCAGGTAATCACGAAGCATTCTGGTGATTTCCAATGCTATGTCTTTTTCCAGTATCCCATCCGCTGATGCGCCTCCATCCGGACCTCCATGGCCGGCATCAAGGATAATCACCTTGCCGGAAAGCGGCAAATTCCACGACTTCCAGGAATAATCCCCCATAAACTGAAATGTCGCTATCAAAAAAAAGGCCACGATTCCAATCGCTACAACTGTATACCTCAATCTACTCCACATCTGTTTTCTCCTCCCGCTTCTTACCATTACAATATGGGACAAGGGAGGATTTTAGAACAATTAGTGAAGCCTGAGTTTATACCGTTGTTTCCCTTTATTGAAGCCTTCCTTCCACCAACCATCGACATATTGCCCGCAGTTGAAGTAAAGGCCCTCATTATACATATCAAAATCACTGATTTTGCCCCAATAAAGGAGAAAGTTAAACATCGTATCGACAAGATGCTTCTCCTCTAGCTTGCACCGTTCCTTAACAATCTCCTCCGGCTCCCCAAAGTAGCCGAATTTGCTGAAATTGGCGCCAAGCAGGTATGATTCGATCGCAACATCGTAGCAGCCTTCCTCGAGCACCTGGGACATGGTGATCCCATCAGTAAGCCCGCGTTCCCTGAATGCCGCAAACCGGTCCTTCAGCAGTTTCGGCGTGATCTCCTTAAGTACGCCCCGCTGGTATCGCATCTCCTTCGCTCTCCTCTTTTCCTTGAAGGTTTGTATTACATTATCCATACTGCCACCTCTATACGTCCAACAACTGTGCTTGTTGTATGAATTCTTTGGCAAAAGAGCTGCCTACCCATAGTTTCGGGATTAAGCGCAGCAAAGATTCTGCCTATTTCTGTGATGATTGGGAGGAGATTTTACGGATGGAGGGTTGGCCCGGAAGGCAAAGTAAATACATGGGCACAAGGCCAAAATATGAAGGACAGCCGGATTCTATAATATGGGGCATAAAGGATCCATAAACACAAAAAGACCCCCAACCATAATGGTTGAGAGCCTTTGTAAAACGCCAATAATTAACGTTTTGAGAATTGTGGTGCACGACGAGCGCCTTTAAGACCGTATTTTTTACGTTCTTTCATACGAGCGTCACGAGTTAGGTAACCAGCAGATTTAAGTGCTGGACGGAATTCTGGATCAGCCTGAAGCAATGCACGTGCGATACCGTGACGGATTGCACCAGCTTGGCCAGTGAAGCCACCACCAGATACGTTTACAAGAACATCGTAGCTTCCAGTTGTTTCAGTAGCTACTAATGGTTGTTTAACAACTAAGATAAGAGTTTCGAATGGGAAATATTCATTGATTTCACGACCGTTGATAACGATGCGTCCTTCACCTGGTACTAGGCGTACACGGGCAACAGAACTTTTACGACGACCTGTTCCATAATATTGAACTTGTGCCAAGACAGTAACCTCCTCTAAAAATTATCCGCGTAATTCATATACTTCTGGTTGTTGAGCTTGTTGTTTGTGCTCTGGTCCAGCGTATACGTGTAATTTTTTAAACATTTGACGTCCAAGAGAATTCTTTGGAAGCATGCCTTTAATTGCAAGCTCTAACATTTTCTCAGAGTAGTTTGTTCTCATTTCAAGAGCAGTTCTTTCTTTCAAACCGCCTGGGTGCATTGAGTGGCGACGATAAATTTTGTCAGTTAACTTTTTACCAGTCAAGTGAATTTCTGAAGCATTGATAATGATTACATGATCACCAGTGTCAACGTGTGGTGTGTAAGTTGGTTTATGTTTACCGCGTAAAATGGATGCAACTTCGCTAGCAAGACGTCCAAGAGTTTGGCCTTTAGCGTCTACTACGTACCATTTACGATCGATTTCATTTGCTTTCGCCATGAATGTCGTACGCATTATTATACCTCCTAGTACAATTGAGAAAATTAATATTTATTTACTAAATCACGATTAAACTCTTCCGGGGCTTATCGTGGGATTTAAATAAAATACATACCATATTATATTAGCCCCTAAGGACTACAATGTCAAGCAGATTAATGAAGAGATTTGTAATTCTTTAACATTCTCTTCCGTAATATACTTCACACAAATACAATCCTTGCGGCGGCGCGGTCTTCCCTGCCGCTGCCCGGTCTTTCTTCAGAAGAATCTCCTTCATCTCGTGCGGCTCGCGTTTGCCTGCACCGACTTCAATCAATGTGCCGGACAGAATCCGAACCATATTATACAGAAATCCGCTGCCTCTATAAGTGAGGGTCAGTTCCGTTCCTTCCTGGATACAGTCGATTCCATATATGGTCCTTACCTTGTCCTTCACCTCGCTCCTTGCAGAACTGAAGCTTGTAAAATCATGCTCCCCCTCAAGATAACGGGCTGCTTCCTTCATCCTTTCAATATCCAATGCATAGGGGTAATGAAAAGCATAGTCCCGCATAAGCGGATTCCGGATCTTACCGAGATCAACCTTGTACATATACTTTTTCCCGGCAGCTCCGTAACGTGCATGAAAATCCATCGGGACGATTTCAGCGTCAAGTACAGCAATGTCTTCAGGAAGCATCGTATTAAGGGCTCTTACCCAGGCATCAGGTGGGAGGTTCAGGTCAGTATCGAAGTGTATGACCTGGCCCAGCGCATGCACCCCGGCATCCGTCCTGCCGGATGCCGTTACCCTTATGTCCCTTCTGTGCATCTGTTTCAGTACCCGTTCGATTTCCGATTGAACGGTCCTCTCCGAAATCTGTACCTGGTACCCAAAGAACTCACTGCCATCATATGAAATGACACATTTTATCCGTTTCATACAGTAATCTCCTACGATCTAAAATAAAACAAGGCAATCGATAGCGCCAATAAGGACAGAATTAGAATTGTATCTATTATTCCCCAAGACAGAACTCTATACTTCGTCCTTCCTTCACCGCCCCGGTAACCCCTCGCTTCCATAGCGATTGCAAGCTCCTCAGCCCGTTTGAAGGAGCTGACGAACAAAGGCACCAATAGCGGAACTACCGATTTGATCCTTTCCTTAATCGGCCCTGTAGTAAAGTCCACTCCCCGGGCAGCCTGCGCTTTCATGATTTTGCCCGTTTCATCCATCAATGTCGGGATGAATCGGAGCGATATAGACATCATTAAGGCGAGCTCATGCACCGGCAAATTCACTTTCTTGAATGGGCTTAGCATCTGCTCCAGGCCGTCCGTAAGCGAAATAGGGGATGTAGTCAGAGTCAGCAGGGTTGTAATCAGGATCAGGAACGTGAAGCGCAGGGATATATAGATCCCCTGCCGCAGCCCGCCTTCATAAATTTCCAGCCAGCCGAAATCCCAAAGGATTTCCCCTTCTTTAGTAAAGAAGATATGCAGCAGGAAGGTAAAGACGATCAGAAACAGAATTGGCTTAAGGCCGTTGAATAAAAATCTGGGCTGCACTCTGCTCAATGCGACCAGCAGAAGCGTATATGCCCCCAAAATCGTATACGTCACTGTATTGTTGGCAATGAAAACGATGCACACAAACAGAAAGACAAGCGACAGCTTTGCACGCGGGTCCATTTTATGGAGGAGTGAGCTCCCAGGGACATATCTGCCAATGATCATATTATCCATCATGTTGTTGTCCCCCTTTTCAGCTTTTCAGCAATTTCCTTCACCAAAGTCTCAATATCGAGGCAGGGTGAATCAAAGCGAAAACGGGAATGCTGCTGGAGCAGAAGCTGAAAGCGTACCGTTTCAGGTACATCGAGTCCGACTTTGGTCAGCTGTTCAGGCTGAGAGAAGATATCCAAAGGCGCCCCTTTTTTATAGATTGTGCCCTGGTGCATAATGATGATTTCATCCGCGTACTGGGCTGCATCCTCCATACTGTGCGTCACAAGGATGGTGGATAGCCCTCTTTCTTTATGGAGCGTATAAAAAAGCTCCATGATTTCTTGGCGGCCTCTCGGGTCAAGGCCTGCCGTAGGCTCGTCCAATACGATGATTTCCGGTTCCATCGCAAGCACCCCCGCAATGGCAACCCGGCGCATTTGCCCCCCAGACAAATCAAAAGGCGATTTCTGCAGAATGTCTTCAGAAAGGCCGACCATCCTGATGGCTTCCCTTGCCAGTTTCTTGGCATTCTCTTCCGATACACCGAAATTCATCGGCCCGAAGCAGATATCTTTCTCCACGGTTTCCTCGAACAGCTGATGCTCCGGAAACTGAAAGACAATGCCCACCTTCTTGCGCACAGACTTGATGTCTTTTTCTTTTTTATCATGAGTGATCACTTTATCGCCGAGGTGCACTTCTCCCTTGGTCGGTCGGATCAGGCCGTTCAAATGCTGAAGAAGTGTCGACTTGCCTGAACCCGTATGGCCAATGATCGCCACGTAGCTGCCAGGGTCTATCACAAGATTCACATCGTGCAAAGCCAATCGCTCAAATGGTGTATTCGGCGAATACCGATATTCTACGTCCCTGAGTTCAATGCGCATAATTCTTTCACCAACTGTTCATAAGATAGGTATCGATCAGATAGAGGGACCTGCTGGTCATCAAGTTCCTTCGATAATTTAATGGAGAATGGGATATCCAGCCCGATATCCGTAAGCTCCTTATCCAGGCGGAAAATATCAGCAGGCGTACCCTCTTTATACACTTGCCCTCCATTCATGACGATGATGCGGTCAGCCTTTGCCGCCTCCTCCAGGTCATGTGTAATGGATAGGACCGTCAAGTCTTTTTCATCCTTCAACTCTCTCACCGTCTGCAGGACTTCTTCCCGTCCCCGCGGGTCAAGCATGCTTGTTGCTTCATCAAGGATAATGATGCTTGGCTGCAGGGCCAGCACGGAGGCAATCGCCACCCGTTGCTTCTGTCCACCTGATAGATGGTGCGGCTCTTGATCGAGAAATGTATCCATTTTTACGCTCTTTAGAGCCTGATGCACCCGTTCGACCATGATTTCCCTTGGTACACCGTTGTTTTCCAGACCAAAAGCCACATCATCCTGCACCGTTGTGCCAACAAACTGATTATCTGGATTTTGGAAGACCATTCCGATCTCTTTTCTGACATCCCACACGTTTTCAGGCGTGAGTTCCTGATCTTGAACAACAATGCGCCCTCCAGTAGGATACTGAAGCCCATTCAGCAATTTGGCCATGGTTGACTTTCCGGATCCATTGTGGCCGACAATCGCCAACCATTCCCCTTCTTTGATGGAGAAGCTGACATCCTGAAGCGCCGGTCTATCCTGCCCATCATATGTAAACGAAACATGGTCAACTTTCACCAATTCCTTTTTCATCTCGGGATCCCCCTACTCTGCACTTTCTCTATATACTAAGCTAAATCATTTGATTTCTCCACTACATTCTCTTTTCCCGAACATGCAGCAGCTTGTGCTGGATAATAAAAAAACGCTGCACCCCTCCTAAAGGATATAATCCTTAGTAGAATAGCAGCGTATGGCCATGCTGATTTGTAAAAAAGCATGTATTGCTCCTTATAATCAGAAGCGGGAGGGGTGCAAAGAGCTAGACGCGAAGCATGAAAGTCATGCAGCCATCGTATCACTCTGTTTGCGTATTTCTGAATTGTATAAGCGATTGGATTATTCGCACTATACATGTTGCAAAAAAAGGGCTAAGAACTAGTTAGTTCTCAACTGTCCCCGCCCTTTTTTCAAGTAAATATTATACCAACTCGATAACCACGATCGGAGCTCCGTCTCCACGACGAGGACCCATTTTCATGATACGAGTGTATCCACCTTGGCGTTC
>CAKQBC010000071.1 GCA_934215995.1 uncultured Bacillus sp.
AGACAAGAAAGCCAGGCCCGATTTGACCGGTCCTGGCTTTTTCTGCAAGCTGTTTATGCCATTCTTACGATAGTGCTATTGCTGCACTAAATGCTGATGTCCCTTTTCTGGAAAAACCAGAAAGTGATAACCATAAATACGATATAGTAAGCACCCAATATGAGCAGCGACGTCGTTAGGGTCACGTCCTGGAGAATCGTATCCTGCAAAGCAAAAACCGTCAGGTCCATATGCGGGAAAATCAGGAATTTCACCCAACTGTACTGTTCCGCCAGCATAATAATGAACCCGCCAAGCGTCGAGGAAATAAAGACTATGAAGATGCCGAATCCGACCGCCATTGCCTGGCTTTTGAATAATGTTGAGATCATGAACGCAATCGTGATTGTAATCAGCAAGCTCGGAAGATAGTACAATATCTTCAATATGAATTGTGTGCCGATTACAGCCTCTGTCTCATCAAATGATAGATTTAACTCGTAGAACTTCGCATTGAAATCCCCTGCCCCAAAGAACAGCAAGCCAACCAGATAACCCGACAGTATGAGAACGCCTATTAATAGGATGGCGTAAAGAATAGCCGACAAGTATTTGGATAGAAGAATCGCCCACCTCGGATGAGGCCTGATGAGCAGCTGTTTAATCGTGCCATCAGCAAATTCGCTTGCTACGGTCGCACTGCCTACAATGACTGAAAACAAAGTCACAAGCATGCCGACACCGAGAACTGTACTATTAAGGAAATGCCAGGTGCTTCTGGCATTCGGGTTAATGTCATTCTCAAGATAATCACGGTTTTTGTCTATCTCACTCTGCAGCCACTCTTTTTCTTCATCCGGGGCCACTGCCAGATCGGCCTCCAGCTGGCTGATTTCGGCTTCAAGTCCCTCTCGCCAGTTTTCATCCTCTTCCACGGCAAACTCCCTTTGGATGAGCCCGGCTGCTATGACTGCCCCTATTATAATGATGATGTATGCCCAATTGACTTTTTTGGAGAAAATCTTGATAAGCTCATTTTTCACTAGAGAGAACATGCTTCTTCACCTCCGCTTTTCCTGTCAGCTTGAAGAATCTGTCTTCGAGTGAATCCGTCACTTTTTCGATTCCATAAATATCAATGTTTCCATTCACAAGTAGCCTGACCGTCTCCGGAATTGCCTCTCTCCTGCTTTTCAGGATAAACTGCCCTTCGTTGACCGTTTCAACCGCGTCCCCCATTTGCTGTTCATTCAGAAGCTGTATCGCCGCCTGCAGATCGCTCACATCAAAGACAACAGGCAAAATGGCCGCTTCTTCTTCATCCGAAGATTCATCCATTGATGCAACATGGATCAATTTCCCTTTTTCGATAATGGCATACCGGTCGCACATCAATTCCATTTCCGATAATAGATGGGAAGAAACGATCACGGACATCCCATTATTCGCAAGCTGCCTAAGATAGTCCCTGAATTCACGGATACCTTGCGGATCCAGCCCGTTTGTCGGCTCATCCAATATGAGCACGGAAGGACTGTGCAACAGAGCCTGGGCGACACCCAGCCTCTGCCTCATGCCGAGCGAATAGGTTTTCACCTTGTTATGTATCACATCCTCGAGCTTCACAAGCTTTATCACTGCCTCGATGCGTTCCGGGCTTATATGGCGGCCAGCCATGTTGGCATATTGCTTCAGGTTTTTATATCCGCTCATATATTTATAGAATTCCGGATTTTCTACAATCGCTCCCATTTCACTCATAGCCTGTTTGAAATGAGTATCCAAATCCATGCCGTTTACCAGAACCTTCCCATTCGTTCTGCCGATCAGGCTGACGATCATCCGGATAATCGTCGTTTTTCCGGCTCCATTCGGTCCAAGAAGCCCGAATATCTCCCCTTTTTCTACACCGAAACTCACATCATCCACGATAAGCTTGTTTTTCACTTTTTTCGTCAATGACTGTACTTCCAATGCATATGCTCCCATTCTCTTCCCTTCTTTCTTTCCATGATATCTTTCTGTACATATACGTACCGATGGCCCAATATGTTTCATAAACTTTTCTATTTATCTTTTTTGACCCTTAAGCAAACATAAAAGGGCAGCGCTGATAATCAGCTTGCACTGACTATCCGGTCTGCCCTCCGGCTATATATCCATTATTTCGAAAACTACTTCAATACCGGCACTCCGGCAAAAAATTCTTCATATAAAGCTTTTACTGCTTTTTTCTCATTAACAGCCTTGATGCCGAACATCATACTTACTTCGGAAGAGCCCTGATTGATCATCTCGATATTGACGCTTGCCTTGGCCAGTGCCTTTGATGCCCTGGCAGTTGTACCGACATTATGGCGCATGCCTTCACCGACGATCATCAGCATCGCCAAATCATGTTCAACCTCTACTTTATCAGCTTGAAGGTCTTCATAGATCCTGTTCACGATCTGGGCTTCTTTTTCTTTATTCATTTGGCTCTCCCGCAGGATTACCGTAATATCATCAATGCCAGACGGAACATGCTCATATGATATCCCCTGTACCTCCAGAATCTGGAGCAGCCTGCGGCCAAAGCCAAGCTCACGGTTCATCAGGTATTTACTTATATAGATGCTGCAGAAACCGGTGTCTGAAGCGATGCCGGTGACCGGGCCGTTCTTGCTTGTCCTTTCGTTAACAATAAAGGTCCCTGGTGAAGCCGGATTATTCGTATTCTTGACATTGACGGGTATGCCTGCACGAAAAGCCGGAATCAATGCCTCATCATGGAATACTGAAAAACCGGCATATGATAATTCCCTCATTTCACGATAGGTGAGTTCCCGAATTTCTTTCGGCTTTTCAACAATATTTGGATTCACGGAGTAGACAGCATCTACATCGGTGAAATTTTCATAAACGGTTGCATTCGTTCCATTCGCCAAAATGGAACCGGTTATATCCGAGCCGCTTCTCGAGAACGTCGCAATCTCCCCATCTGTTGTATAGCCGAAAAATCCAGGGAATATAATGATGCCCTCTCTTTTTCTGAGAGCGAGAAGATTATCATAGGATTCGGGCAAGACCTGGGCATTTCCGGGCTCATCGCTCACGAACAGGCCCGCATCCTTCGGATTTACATAGACAGTGTCCGTTCCCGCGCTTCGGAAGTAAGCGGCGATAAGCCTTGCATTATTGTCCTCCCCGCATGCCTTTACAGCATCCATATACTTCTCCGGACGGGATTTGTCGCTTTCGAGCACGGAGATGATATTGTCCCTGATCGAACCCATGACGCTATCGGGCAGCCCGAGTTCCTCCGCAATGCTTTCAAAACGTCCCAATAAAGCCTTAAGCGGTTTGTCTCCTTCCCCATGCTGAAGATACTGCTCGGCACATTCGATCAGCAGATCGGTCACTTTTCTGTCATCCGGTGACGTTTTCCCCGGAGCTGACACGACAACTATCTTTCTCTCTGGATCGCTTACGATGATTTTATGTACCTTTCTGATTTGCGACCCGGATGCAAGGGATGAACCCCCGAATTTTACAACTTTCATTCCGTCAACTCCTACTGTAGATACCAAATTAATTTTATACTATTATGAACTTTCAAAATAAATAGCGCAACTCTTTTTTCCAATAACTATAAAATGAAGCTCCTGTCCACTTTTCAGGCGCCCTTTCAAGTACCAGTTACAGCGGGGCCGCCTCCCGAATTCCACATACAAATTACATACCGAAACCCTTTGCCTGCACAGTATCCGGACTTGCAGAAGATTAAATTTCAGGGACATTTTCAGGAAAAAATTGACACCCGTTTGTTTTTCCTATATGAATAGAAGAAGGGGAGTGATAATCCATATGGGAAACATAAATACAGAAGCCTTGCACCATTACTTAGTCAATCATGCTGAAACCATCACTTTCGAATGGCAGATGCAGCAGGAAGCCAAACACGGCTCGCCTTACTCTTTAGATGCGTCATCAGATAGTAAAAAACAAATTGCGGACCATTATTCACAGTTCATCGTATTCATCACAGAATGCTTGTACGAGACCTGCGAGGAAACCCTGAAGAAGCTTGATGATTGGACTGTCGTCACAGCCCAATATCGCCTTAATTCTTCCTCCCCTATAGACGGGGTGATCAGAAGCAACAAAGTTTTTCGAAGAGTCATTTGGAAATATGTCGGTTTGTTTGCTGAAGAATACGGGGAAACAAACGATTTATCAATAAAGGATTTTTTGGAGTGGGAAAAAAAGATCAATGAGACGCTTGATTTCGCGCTTGAAAAATTCACCTTTTTATACATGGACCTTCTATTGGACAGGCTGGCAGCCCAGGCTTCCCTTATCAAGGACTTATCTGCGCCTGTCATTGAACTTACACCGGAAATCGGGCTGCTGCCGATCATCGGCGACATCGACACTAACCGGGCCAGAGGATTGCTTGAGTCCACTCTGAACCAAAGTGTCGAAATGGGCATCAACATATTAATACTGGACCTTTCCGGTGTCGTGATGGTGGACACAATGGTCGCACATGAGATTTTCCAGCTGATTGATGCCCTGCGGCTGATCGGTACAGACACTATTCTGACCGGAATAAGGCCGGAGGTTGCCCAAACCTCTATTCAATTGGGGTTGACATTTGACGGCATCCAGATAGAAAACTCCCTTAAGAACGTGTTCGCAAGCCTATCATCAAGAAAGATGTTCTATTGACCAGCCCTTAGCCATTTAACATTTGCATATATACTTGCCTGCCCATAAAACAGGATCATACCCATCCTGGCTTCCGCATTCATAAAAATGCATGCGGTCGGGTCTTGGCCAGGCAAGCTATATGAACTGTCCTTTACTCCCCTTCCCCTTCTTCCTCCACAATCGCCGGTGGCGCCAGGCTCTGGCCCCCATAATATTTCGGCACTTCTCCCGGATAAAAGAATTCCCCGATCTTGGCCTCATATTTAATCGGTTCTTCCTCTGTTGTAAAGGGGATGACGATTTTCAGGTCGATATGGAAATCTATATAAAGTTCGATATACGTATTATTTATGCCACCCGAGGTCATTTTTGTCCTAAGCTTGGATTGCACATCCCTCACGAGGGCAATCTTTACAGGGATTTTCGGTCCAATGTTCGATAATAGCGTCGTCCCCGTGGCAACTCCCAGCGGAATATTGTAGACAATATCCTCAAGCTGTTCGTTCCTCAGCAGATTAAAATCTTCTTCTTCCGAAGCATGGCTGATTCCTAGACGATCCTCGATATTTTTTGTGGTCAATGTCAGGATACGGTTATATTCACTCGGATCGAAACTTATGATTGCCGGATCCCCTTCATGCCGGACAATCAATTTATTAATATCCACTTCCTGGGATATATCTTCATAAATGGCTTCATTCACCGCTTGCGTGGCGATCCGCTTCACTTCCGTCTTGGCTACATTCTTGATGATCGGAGTGATGGCTTGATCGACAAACCACAATGATACGAAATTAAGGCACAAGAATATGATCAGTGCATAAAAAAAAGTCCTGCGGAAACCAAGAGGCTTCCTTTGAAACCCGAAACGATGTCTTCTCCTGTACCTCCATGCATTCCTCATCACATCAACCCCTTACAGACATGCATATGCATATCCGAAGGAAAAAATGAAAAAAAGCCATCAGGCGCTGACGGCTTTCTTCCAGTCAATCATAACACTTTGCTTAAGAAAGATTGTGTGCGGGAATGCTGCGGGTTCATGAATAATTCCTCCGGCTTGTTCTCCTCCACAATATAACCTTCATCCATGAAGATCACACGGTCACCTACCTCGCGTGCGAATCCCATTTCATGCGTAACGACTATCATCGTCATTCCCTCTATCGCAAGCTGCTTCATCACTTCAAGGACTTCCCCGACCATTTCAGGGTCGAGCGCTGAAGTCGGTTCATCAAACAGCATGACCTGCGGCTCCATCGCCAATGCCCTTGCAATGGCGACACGCTGCTTTTGCCCGCCTGATAATGAGTCGGGATAGGCATCCGCCTTTTCCTCGAGGCCCACTTTCCGCAAAAGCTCCAGCCCCTTTTGCCTTGCTTTGTCAGAAGCTATTTTTTTCACTTTGACGGGCGCCAGCATAATATTCTCGATTACCGATTTATGCGGGAACAGGTTGAACTGCTGGAATACCATGCCGACTTCGGTACGTAATTTATTCACATCGGCCTTAGGGGCGGTAATCTCCTTCCCATCGACATATATACTCCCGGAATCTACCTCTTCAAGCAGGTTGATGCATCGGAGGAAGGTGGATTTACCGGAACCGGAAGGGCCGATGACGACGACAACCTCACGGGCATCAATGGATGCCGATATATCCTTAAGCACTACATGGCTGCCGAATGATTTTTTCAGGTTCTCCACTTTTATCATGACTTCTCAAGCCTTCTTTCCAATCGGTTTAAGGCGAAACTCAATGTTAATGTGAGGAATAGGTAGATGAGCGCAGCAGTCAGATACGGTTCCCATACTTTATTATATTGGGCGCCCATCGCACGGCCCCAATACATTAATTCAGGTGCTGCGATAACCGCAGCGATCGATGACTCCTTCAAAAGGACGATGAACTCATTCCCCAGCGGCGGTATGATCCTCTTTAGCGCCTGTGGCAGAATGACATGGCGCATAGCCTGCGCATGGCTCATTCCAAGCGACCGAGCTCCCTCCATCTGCCCTTTATCGATCGATTGTATGCCTGCCCTGAATATTTCCGCTATATAGGCCGCTGCATTCAATGATAAGGCAATAATGGCCGCAATAATGGCATCCGTTGTACCGATAATCGCAGGGACAACCCCGAAATGGATTAACAGGATCTGCACAAATAAGGGCGTGCCGCGGAAAAACGTTATGTAGACCACAAAAGGGAAAGCAAGGATCTTATTGCGCATCATTTTCCCCATGCCGATCAACAGTCCCAATATCGTCCCTATGGCAATTCCGATCAATGACAGCTTAATGGTGACCCATGTCCCTTCCAGAAAGAAGGGTGCATATTCTGCAATAATATCAAAACGAAAATCCATGTGTTAATCCCCCTGAGTGAGAAATTGCGTAACCTGCCATGCATTGTTACGCAATCCATATGCCGATTCTATTTTTGCTGTTCCTTCAGCAGCTCCACGTTCGCATCCCCGCTAAGCCATTTGCTGTACAGTTCCTCGTATTTACCGTTATCAAGAAGCTCATTGATAGCCTCGTCGAAATCTTTCTTAAGCTTGCTGTCTTTCGGGAACATGACCCCGTAGAACTCCGCATCGAAATTTTCCGTATCCTCTATGACAACCAGCTTATCTTTCGGATTGTTTTTCGCGTAATACTCAATGACCGCATTATCGGCAACGACGGCATCAGCCCCGCCCTTTGTCAGTTCCATGATGGCCAAAGTATTATTTTCGAATTTCTTTATGTCTTTGCTGTTCTGGCCGAGAATTTTTTCAGTAACGATCTGTCCTGTCGTTCCGGATTGCACGGCTACTGTTTTTCCTTTCAGGTCTTTTGCGCTTTTGATGTCGCTGCCTTCCGGCACAAGGATTTTATTTGTAGAAAGGAAGTAAGGGACCGAGAAGTCATACGTTTCCTTCCTGTCTTCTGTTATGCTGATCGAGGAGATAGCTGCATCGGCACGGCCGCTTTCGATTTCAATGAAAATCGGATCCCACCCGACATGTTCGATTTCCAGTTCATAGCCCGCTTCTTCAGCTACCGCTTTCATGAAATCGACATCCAGGCCAACAATTTCCCCTTTGTCCTGATACTCCATCGGTGCATAAGCCGCATCCGTGACCACACGGATTTTCTTTTTGGCATTCCCGCTGGCCGCCTCTGAATCGGCCGGTTCATCTGATCCGCAAGCTGCGAGAAGCATGAGCATAGCAATCAATAAAACACTTAATCTACTGAATTTCTTCATTCCATATACCCCTTTTGTCATATTTTTTTCCATTTGCTTTTTTTCATTATATCTATGTAATTATTTTTATGCAATAAATTGTATAACCTATAAATTATATAAATATTTTAAATTTTTAATCTACCGCTCTAATTGTGATTCTTTTCGCCTCCTTTTCATAGACTCTTTACAGTGAGATATTTCGGGAGGGATTTGTTTGCGGAAAAGAAGTAAAGTTCTCCTTGCCATCGCGATTCTCTTATTGGCAAGCTTGGTGTTCCCCAATGCCCATGTTCAGTCGAAAACAGGCGCCCATTTGATTGTCATCAATAAAAAGACAAACCAGATGGCCTACTACACAAATGGAAAACTCGCAAAAGTATTCCTGGTCGGGACCGGGAGAAAGACATCCTATACACCGGAAGGCACATTTAAAATTGTGAATAAGATCAAGAACAGGCCCTATTACAAGGAAAACATCCCGGGGGGAAGCCCAAAAAATCCGCTCGGCGTCCGATGGCTTGGTCTTGAAGCAAGAGGCACCTATGGTACAACATATGCCATTCACGGGAATAATAATACTGCTTCCATTGGAGGGTACGTCAGCGGGGGATGCATACGCATGTATAATGAGCAGGTGCTTTGGCTGTTCGAGCGGGTACCGATCGGCACGCCTGTCATCATCACGACTTCCAATCATGATTTCAATAAAATCGCTGCCAGCAAGGGCTATAAAGTATCCGGAGTAATGGAAGTTTCACTGCCGCCGGTCAATAAGACCTTGCAAAAAGGGGCAAAAGGAGCTGAAGTCAAGCGGCTGCAGATCCGCCTGCAAAACAGGGGCTTCAATCCGAATGGGATCGATGGTGTATACGGAAACGGCACGATGAATGCTGTTAAGCAGTTCCAGCGGAGCAAGTCTTTAAAGGTTGACGGCATTGCCGCCGCACAAACGTTGAGGGCCTTAGGGCTGTAAAGTGATCCATAAGACCGGAAAAGGCATGGGCGCTGTTACGGTGCCCATGCCTTTTTTCTGTTGGATTCATAGAAAAGTAGCTTTGTTTTTTCCCGAGCACATTCCTACTCACACACCCTTACAAGCGGAAGCGAACAGCAGCGGAAGGAACCGCCTGACTTGATGATTTCAGACAGATCAATCTCAGTTACTGTGTATCCCCTGTTGCGCAATTGTTCGTTCACTTCCTTATTCACCGGCAAGCTCAGAATATGCCGGTTGCCCAGGTTCAGAATATTCGTCCCCATCGTGAATTGTTCCGGACCCGATACCTCAATAAGCTCATAGCGGCTTGCCAGCAATTCCAGTTCATTTTTCATGAAGGCATCCGGATATACGAGGGCTTCATTGCCGGATAGGATATTGAATACACAATCCAGATG
>CAKQBC010000072.1 GCA_934215995.1 uncultured Bacillus sp.
AGTTTCTTATGACCAAGTGATTGCAGGGCAAAAAGCACCTTATGTCTCCAATAAAAGGCGGTACTCAAGTGGATTTTAATTCTTTAGCGATAGCTCTTAGCGAACGACCAACCACCATCATTTCAATGTATTTAAGCCATTTATGAGGATATTTAGTACCAGACAAAGGGCTGCCAGTCATATCATTAAATGATTTACCACAGTCCTTACAAAGATAACGTTGACGAGCTTTATATGTACCATTTCTTTTAACAGACATACTCCCACAATGTAGACAGGCTAATCCATTAGAAAACCGTTTCTCCCGAATATCCACAATCTTATTTGAGATGTTGATAGTTGAATCAGGAAACAAATCTTCTTTCATAGCTAAGAAAAGCTTTATCTGTCCATCTTTGGAAAGGTCTGAAAATTGTTCGTACATTTCTAGCCACATCGGAAAATCGCTACTGTCATAATAGATTCAATTATTATAACAGTATGTCATCCTGAGCAACAAATTATACGAACATAGCTTAATAGAAAGAAAGGCCTTTGAATTTCAAAAGCCTTTCCTGGGGATTAGCGGTTATCCTTTGCCGCCCTGGAAACTTGGGTACAGGGTCATCCCGCCATCTGCATATAAGGTCATCCCGGTCACGTAGCTCGCTTCCGATGACGCAAGCCAGGCGGCACAGGCTGCAATCTGTTCCGGCTCGCCGATCATTCCCATCGGAATCATGCTTTCCACTTGCTTCTTAGCAGCGGGGTCTTCGAATTTTTCTTTATTGATCGGTGTGTTGATGGCACCTGGAGAGATGTTGTTGATTCGGATGCCGTGCGGTGCATATTCAAGCGCCAATGTTTCTGACAGAAGCTTCACGCCGCCTTTGCTGGCGGCATAATGGACGAAATGAGGCCATGGGATCTTGTCATGGACTGACGACATGTTGATGATTGACCCTTTTATCCCGTGCTCCAGCATGAGATTGATTGCCTCTCTGGATCCGAGGAACACGCCTGTCAGATTCGTTTGAATGACCTTATTCCAATCTTCTAAGCTAAGCTCGTGGGACGGAACTTCATTTTCCATGCCGGCATTGTTGATCATGACATCCAGCGAGCCGAATGTTTCATAGGCATACTTCACCATTTTCCTAACATCTTCTTCCTTGGTGACATCGCCTTGGATGGCAGCAGCGTCGCCGCCGGAAGATTTGATTGTATCGATGATTTGCTTGTAGTCATGCTTATCCGAGTGATAGTTGATCACTACATTCGCCTTCTCTTTGCCGAACCGTTCAGCCATCGCTTTTCCAAGGCCTGTTGCGCCTCCTGTAATGACAATTGTTTTTCCTTCTAATGATTTATACATAGATTTCTGTCATCCTTTCCTATTGTTTTGTTATGCCGAGCAAGACGCCGCCCGCAATTACGAGGATGCAGCCGGCGACGATATATTTGAGCTGCTTTTTTGATTTCTTTTCATGAAGGATGAATATCCCGCCAAGCGTAGAAATGATGATGCCCATTTGGGAAAAGGAGAAGCCGATCGCCACCCCTACCCGCGGATTCGCCAGCAGCAGCCCTATATTACCGATTGCCCACATGATTCCCGTCAACATATTCCGGACAGTGTATTTGTTGAAAGGGAGGTCCTTGATGGACATGAGCAGGGCCGCGATCACCATGCCGACCGCCTGCGGCAGGATGGCATCCCAGCCATCAATCTCAAACCATCTGACGACAACGACATAGGAGACAAATCCGACCGTTGAGATGGCCAGGACAATCGCCCCTTTTTTCGTATTCCCTTTTTCGCTTTGTCCGTTCTGTCCGCGCGATGTCAGGACAACCCCGATGATGATGCAGAGCAATGCAAGGACACCGAGAATGATTGTGAGCGTGCCTTCCCACTCCCTGAAGACTACAACCCCGAAGAAGGATGTGCCCAGAAGCTGGAGGCCTGTTGAAATCGGAACGGTCTTCGAGACGCCGATCTGTTTGACGCTGTTGAATTGATTGAGCTGTCCCACAGCCCAGCAGGCTCCTGAGATCATCCCGACGATCCAAACTTTCATCGAAAACTCCGGCTCATTAATGAAAAACATCACACCGGCAAATACCAAAGCGCCTAACGTGATGCCAAGTGTCTGTGATTTTGGCCCTCCGCCCAGCTTCTCGCTCACGAGAACAAGGCTGCCCCATGCAAGGGCAGGAAGCAATGCAAATAAGAAACCTTCCAATGCAATACCTTCTCTCCAATAATTTACTGTCAGAAAAACAACTGTACTGCTTATTTGCTTCCCGTGTTTCGGAGAAATGAAACACATGCAGATCGGGGAAGGGAAGAATGTGCAGGAGCTGTAACGGACAAACCATACCTGACAGAGGATAATCAGTTCCGGTTTTGCCACTGGGAATAGGGGCTGTAATTGCAAACTCGCTTTAGGTGTTTTTGGGAGTATAGTCAAATGAAAATGTGTAAAATGGAAGGGAGGTGGTTAATATGTGCGGAAGGTTCACTTTGTTTTCTGACTATGAAAGCATCCTGGAGAGGTTCGCTATTGAGGAAGGATTGGCGGATGGGGATTACCGGAAAAGCTATAATATAGCTCCATCGAATCAGGTGCTCTCCATCATTAATGACGGGAAGCGAAACCGGATCGGCTATTTGCGGTGGGGGCTGGTTCCATCCTGGGCGAAGGATGAGAAAATCGGATACAAGCTGATTAATGCCAGGGCAGAGACGCTTCAGGAGAAGCCAAGCTTCAGGGGTTTGTTGAAAAAGAAGCGCTGCCTGATTGTCGCCGACTCGTTCTATGAATGGAAAAAGGGCCCTGACGGGAAAAGCCCGATGCGGATCAAGCTTGCATCTGGCGAACTTTTCGGGATGGCTGGGTTATGGGAGGTATGGAAGTCTCCTGATGGCAAGAAAGTGCCGACCTGCACGATCATCACGACAGAAGGGAATGAATTGATGTCCGGCATTCATGAGCGGATGCCGGTTATCATCCGAAAGGAAGAGGAGAAGGACTGGCTGGACCCGGAGATATCTGATTGGGACCTTCTTGGCCGTTGCCTGAAGCCATATGACGGTGAGCCGATGGAGGCATTTGAAGTTTCGCCTTTAGTGAATTCACCTAAACATAATTCACCGGAGCTTCTTCTTCCTATATAAAAAGAACCCCTATCCAGTTGACCTCCAAGGTATCCAGGATAGGGGTTCTCGTTTTCTTTATTTCACTAAGTATTCTTTAAGGTCAGCAATTACACGTTCGCTGGCGATTTTTCCGTCAACTGTCCAGCTTCCGTCATAGCCGATTTCATACACTTGCCCTTTGGATGCAGCCGGAGTTGCTTGCCATACAGCACTGTTATTCAATGTTTCGATTCCTGCTTCACCTTCAGATGCCATCAGGAATACATGGTCCGCATCAAGCTCGGCAAGGGCTTCCAATGTAACAGGATTCCATGTCGATTCAGCTGAACCAAGGTCTTTGACCATTTGAGGTACTGTGATCCCTAAGTCTTCATGAAGCACTTTTGCACCGAAACGGTCTTGTTCCATCAGGAAGAATTGTCCGCCGACAACCCAGATGGCCGCAACTGATTCGTCACCGATGCTGTTTTTGATTTCTTCTGAAGCCTCAGCTGCAGTCTTTTCGTATTCTTCCAAAACGTTTTCAGCTTCTTTTTCTTTTCCAAGAATTTGTCCGACTACAGAAAGCTGTTTTCTCCAGTCAGTCGATACATCGTCTTCCATTACGTACACAGGTGCGATTTTTTTGTATTCTTCGTATTTTCCTTCAGGAATAGCTCCTTTAGAATTGAAGATGATTAAATCCGGCTCTGCTTCAATTACTTGCTCCAATGGAAGATCCCATTCAATCATCGGAACATCTTTCAGTTCATCCTGTAAATAGACGAACGGCGCACCGCTGATGGACCATTGTAAGGCAGGCTTGATACCGAGTGATAATAATGCATCCTCTGAATAGGTAGCGACAATTTTCTCGGGATTCGCAGGGATGGTAACCTCACCCATAGCATCTGTCAGTGTAATTTCTTCAGCTTTTTCTTTTGAATCATTCGTTTCCTTTGATTCCTCATTGCCGCCGCATGCTGCCAAAAGCAGGATTGCGAACATGCAGGCAAATATACTTATATATTTCCGTATCATTATAAATCCTCCAAAAAGTTTCATATGTATTTCGATTTAATGATAATGATTATCAGTATCGGTGTCAACAAGGTTATTTCTGGAATGTCTTAAAAAGCGCAGATTTTCTTTTCTGTATAAGAGGGCAATTTGCGCATTTTTGGCCATTTTCTTTTTTATAGAACATGCAGCAGGCGGAACGGACCATCATAGACGTACCGGGCTCATAAGGGCTGTCTATATAGGCTGGTTCATGGATGAACGGATTTTTCCGGATTCCGAATAGTTTACCAGGATATGACATGATCAATTCTGTATATTTTGCGGCAGTTTGTATATGTTCAGCAGTTCCGGATTTCTTATAGGCTTCCATTGTGGATAGCAGCCTAGCACCGAACTGGTTCCAAATTAGGGTTGGTTTCACGCATGCCGCTTCTGAGATTTTTTCAATCGGTTCGTTCAGGTTGTTTTGGATAAACTCCGGAAGAAGATTGATGAACTCGCTTGAACCGAGTTGCTTCTTTCCGTTTCGCTTCAGCAGCAAGTAAGGATTTGAACCATTATAGAGCGCAAGTTGAATGGAGAGGTTCGCCAGTGACAGATCCGCTGTCTGTTCCTCTTCGGAACTTTCGATGATCATCGCAATCAGCGGGCCGAGCAGGATTGTACCGAGCAGGGAGGCTGGCAATTCCATTCCGGTCGCACGATATTCTTGCTTAAGCTGCCCCATGATGGAGGATAGTGTCTCTTGCTCCATAATCTCCATTGCAGCCCATTCGGCCCGGACATGTGGAGCGGATGTCTCTGTTATTTGGCAGTACTGTTGAATGAATGGCTTCATGAAAGCAGATCCTTTCTATTGTTAAAATAAATGAGAACATTTTGCTAATTGCAATTCAGCTTGATATTAAAGCGGCTATTCCTTTATACTATAGTTGAAAATGGTTCTCAATAACTACTATTACTAGATTATATAAAGGAAATGAATATGGGTACAACAGTAAATTCGGTCCAGAAGGCTAAAAAGCATTCTGCTGCCAAAAACATAGCCCTGCTTGTAAGCGGAATGGCTGTCCTTGTTTTGGCGCTTGTCATATCCCTTATGTATGGGACGAAAAACTTTGATTTTTATACAGTTTTACAAGCTGTTTTTTCTTATGATCCGAAAGACGCCGCGCATCAGATTATTCAGGATATCAGGCTGCCGAGAGCATTGGCTGCAGCGATGATCGGTGCTTTTTTGGCTGTGTCGGGATGCATCATGCAAACGATCACGCGCAATCCGATCGCGGAGCCATCCTTGCTGGGAGTTTCGCATGGTGCGGCTTTCGCGCTTGTCCTGACGCTAGCATTCTATCCTGCACTGCCTATTGCGGGCACAATGGCTGCTTCGATCGCGGGAGCCGGGGTGGCTGTTATTTTTGTGTTCAGCCTCGCCTTGCTTTCGAAGGGAGGCAGCAATACGGTGAAACTTGCCCTTGCAGGAATGGCGCTCAGTGTTTTCCTGAGTTCTCTGACCTCGGCGATCGGCCTTTATTTTAACGTGGCGAAAGATATGTCCTTCTGGTATGCGGGAAGCCTTGCATCGATTGACTGGAGAGCCGTTAAACTGCTAGCAGTCCTTGGCTTCTGCGGGCTGTTCATTGCTTTCTTCATATCAAGAAGCTTGACGGTCATGCACTTGGGCGAAGATCTCTCAAAAGGGCTGGGGATCCGGGTAGGAGCTGTCCGCGCTTTGGCTGTAACAGCCATTTTGCTGCTGACAGGCTGTTCAGTTGCTGTTTCAGGAACAATTGGTTTCATCGGTCTCGTTGTCCCTCACATATGCAGGATGCTCGTCGGCGTCGACCACCGCATCCTATTGCCGGTTTCAGCCCTGTTCGGTGCGATTCTTTTGACATTATCCGATGTAGGGGCCAAGTTAGTGAATCCGCCATATGAAACGCCTGTCGGGGTTGTGACTGCCCTGATCGGCGTTCCATTCTTCCTGTACTTGGCAAGCAGGGGAAGGGGGCCGTCTCTATGATGAAGAAAAGGATTTCCATCTATGGAATCTTGCTTGTGTTGATTATGATCGCAGCACTCGCAAGCCTGAACTATGGAGTGGTGAGCATTTCACCTGGCGAAGTATGGCAGACCTTTTTGGGCAATGGATCGGTTAAACAGGAATTTGTGTTATTTGATATCCGTCTTCCTTCCATTATCCTTGCGATTATGGTTGGGATGGCGATGGCGTTATCCGGCGCTATATTGCAGGGAATAACAAATAATGAATTGGCAGACCCGGGCATTCTCGGAATCAATTCCGGCGGCGGTTTGGCTGTTGTCCTGTATATCGCATTCTTTCAGTCGGCTAGTGCAGCGTCAGGTTCATTCGGTGCCTACATTTTGCCGCTATTTGCTTTTGCCGGCGCTCTTTTGACTGCCGGACTTATCCTTGCTTTGTCCTGGAAAAATGGATTGCAGTCGATGAGGCTTGTGCTTATCGGGATTGGGTTTAATGCGGGTTTTTCCGCATTGCTGATCGCGCTGCAGTTGAAAATGGATCCGATTGATTTCATGCAGGCGCTTGTATGGTTATCGGGTGATCTGTGGGCTACACAATGGAAATATGTATGGGCGATCGTGCCGTGGATAGTGCTCTTGATTCCAATCGCTCTGTATAAAGCGAAAACATTGAATGTTCTCCAGTTAGGAGAACCGGTCGCTGCCGGACTTGGCATTGCGGTAAAGAGGGAACGGATACTGCTTTTAGTCCTGGCAGTCGCTTTGGCGGGACTGGGCGTATCGGCAGCCGGGGGCATCGCCTTCCTCGGCTTAATATCGCCTCATATCGCGCGCAGGATTGTCGGGCCGAAACATCAGGCGATGCTGCCGGTATCGGCGCTTCTTGGTGCGTTGTTCCTGCTTGTTGCCGACACGATCGGCAGGAATATCGTACAGCCGATGGAACTTCCGGCAGGGCTTGTTGTCGCCCTGGTCAGCGCCCCGTATTTTATTTACTTATTGATGAAATCGAGATAAAGAGGTGCCTTTATGTCAATATTGAAGGCTGATCAGTTAACGATCGGCTATGAGGATAAAATAATCGTAGAAGGATTGAACGTCGAGTTTCCTTCTAAGCTGATTACAGCAATCATCGGGCCGAATGGGTGCGGGAAATCAACGTTGTTGAAAACGCTCGCCCGCCTGCATAAGGCTGAAGCAGGATATACCTACCTGGACGGTAAAGCGATCCATAAGATGCCTACAAAGGAGATTGCAAGGCAAATGGCGATCTTGCCGCAAGGGCCGGATGCACCGAACGGATTATCTGTATATGACCTGATTTCTTATGGGAGGACCCCTTATCAGTCGGGCTTCTCGAAATTATCCAGGCATGATCAGAAAATGATCGATTGGGCACTGGAAGTGACGGGCCTTATGAGCATTAAGGACCAGTCTGTCGATACATTGTCGGGCGGGCAAAGGCAGCGGGCTTGGATAGCGATGAGCATTGCGCAGGAAACGGATCTATTGCTTTTGGACGAGCCGACGACCTATCTTGACCTTGCCCACCAGCTAGAAGTGCTTAAGCTGCTGGAAAGGCTCAATAGAGAGGAAGGGCGGACAATCATAATGGTCATCCATGACCTGAACCAGGCGGCACGGTTTGCCCATCATCTAGTTGCTATGAAGGACGGGAAGCTGGTCAGGGAGGGCTCTGCTGATGAAGTCATATCGGAAGGCGTACTTAAGGAAGTCTTCCGCATAGACACATCCATTATTTCCGACCCGAGAACTGGAAAGCCGGCGGTCGTATCCTATGATCTTCTTCCCTGAAGCGGTTTTTTTCTCGTGAAGGGTAGTACTTTTGGTCATGCCGGCTCTATGCTACCTAAGTTTCATCGGTCGGCTGGTTTGGCCTATTTGCCACCCAATTGTGGCATTTGTATGATTCATTCGTTTATCCTATTTACCTTTTTTTTCTAAATGCAATATAATGGTATCTATACAAAAATAGAATATAGATTAAAGAGAAAAACTGGGGGCTCGAAAGTTATCGACCAAGTTCGTATTGTTGGACTGTTCGCTCCCTGCAAGATCGGCAAGGGGGGCGATGAGCAAATGAAGATTTTGGACGTACGTGATTTAAGCCAAGGGATATGGAGCACTCTTGCCATTCTGTCAAATCTGCAAAAGCAAATAGTGGAAGTGGATAAGGACCTGTCAGCTGTAGTCGGCCTGGAGAATAGCCTGCAAGGAGAAACGGGAGAATCGATCCGGTCCTTTTACCGGGATCATCATATACCGTTTGTCCGTCTTCTGTCTTCGTTTCTGGCAAACTACGAAAGCCGGTTAAAGGAACTTGAAGCGAGTCTTGCCCTACTTGAATCAGAAGGACAGGGCCACGTAAGGGAAGATTATCTGGAAAATGAAATCGACTATGGGCTCAATAACATCAGGATGATGGCAATTGCATTGACGAATGAGACTAATTTTCTGTTAGACTCCATTAAGGACATCGTCGATTTGCCGAAGATTCAGGACAAAGAACTCCTGGATTCAGTAAACGAAGCAAAAACGAACCGGAACCGGACGTTGGATAAACTTCATGAATTCGATAACAGGGAAACGGCAGCCCTTTCTGAACTTGACTCAGAAATGAACATGCTCGCCAATTATATAACCAACTTGCAAGGGTTGTATCAAAGCGGCGAACTGCGCCTCGTAAGCCGGTCGGAAGACCATATTGAGATGGAGCAATCCTTGAAAGCCCAATGATGGAAAGCCAAATGATGAAATGAAATTATAGCCTTCTCCTTTTGGAGAGGGTTTTTTGTATTGTTGTAATATTTTTACAAATTAATTATAATACAAAATAGGCTATAAAGCAGGCTTATGTCTTTACGTAATCATGGCCGTTTCTCAACAATATAAAATATTCCTGTCAATGCAAGCAGTGTTGAAAGTAACAAAGAAATCTGTACATATCAAAAGGTTCTGTTCGCAAACTTTGTTGCTTGAAATAAAGGAGTGTACAGCAGTTGTTGATTTC